>JAYSYB010000051.1:0-2442 GCA_043716775.1 Rubrivivax sp. | reverse complement strand
CGGCGGGCAAGGCCTTGCTGGCGGCGGGCGACGCGTCAGGCACCACGCTCTTCGACGGCAAGGCCAAGCTGATGCAACTGGACGGCACGCTGTCGGGCGAAATCATGAAGCTGCCCGCCGGCCCGCTGGCCGTGGCCGGCGGTTTTGATCTGCGCCAGGAGTCCTACCAGTTCAGCGACGGATCGGTGACGACAAGGCCCATCAACGCAGCACCTTTCGACGCCACGTTCCCCCAGGTCAAGCGTGACATCACCGCCGTCTTCGCCGAAGTGGCCGTGCCCATCATCAAGGGCATGGAAGCCACGCTGGCGGTGCGCAACGACCGCTACAGCGACTTCGGCAACACCACCAACCCCAAGGTGTCGCTGAAGTGGACGCCGCTGGAGCAGGTGCTGCTGCGCGCGTCCTACAACACGGGCTTCCGCGCGCCCAGCTTCTTCCAGCTGTTTGGTGCCACCGGCGAAGCGCAGATCCCCGGCAACATCGCCGACCCCGTGCTGTGCCCCGGCGGCAACGTGGCCGGCGCCGACTTGACGGTGTGCGCGATCCGACCCAACGGGCGCCAGGGCGGCAACCCGGACCTGAAACCCGAAACCTCCAAGCAGTGGACGGTGGGCTTTGTCGTGTCGCCCACCAACTGGCTCAGCTTCAGCGCCGACCTGTGGGAGATCAAGCGCACCGACCTGATCTATGAACTGACGCCGCAGCAGGTGGTGGCCAACTTCACCACCTTCCCCGGCAACCTGGTGCGCGGTGCCAACAACCGGCTGGACGGCCTGGGCGGCTACATCCGCGCCGGCTTCGTCAACGCCGACGGCGACATCACCCGCGGCGTGGATCTGAATGCGCGCGCCAACGGCAAAGTGGCGGGCGGCAACTGGGTGGTCAACCTGGACGGCACCTACCTCGACAGCCACCGCTCGCGCATCTTCTCGTCGCAGCCCTACGTGGAAGTGGTGGGCAAGTGGAGTTCACGCGACCTCTTCTTGCGCTGGAAGCACCAAGCTTCCTTTACCTACAGCACGGGCCCCTGGAGCGGCACGCTCACGCAAGGCTTCAAGGCCGGCTACAAGGATGAAGTGCCGGTGGGCGCGGTGCCCGCCGGCTTCAACCCCGACGTCAAGAGCTACACGCTGTACGACCTGTCGCTGACCTACACCGGCATCAAGAACCTGACCGTGACCGGCGGCGTCAAGAACCTGCTCGACACCGACCCGCCCTTCACCGCGCACAACCTGGACTTTGCCGCCGGCGCGGGCTGGGACCCCCGCGTGGCCGACCCGCGCGGCCGTGCCTTCACGCTGCGGGTGAACTACAAGTTCTTCTGAGTCGTTTGTGGCAACCTGAAGGGGCCTCCAACGAGGCCCCTTTTTTGTTGAGGCTGAAGCCACCGTGTTGACCCTGCTGCTGAAAAAACTGGCCACGCTGATCCCCACGCTGCTGGGCGTCACGGTGGTGGCTTTTGCGCTGATCCGCCTGATCCCCGGCGACCCGATCGAGATCATGGTCGGTGAACGCCGGCTCGACCCTGCGGCCCACGCCGCGTTGATGCAGCAGATGGGCCTGGACCAGCCGCTGCCCGTGCAATACCTGCGTTATGTGGGGCAGCTGCTGCACGGCGACCTGGGCAAGTCGCTCGTCACGCGCGAACCGGTGGCGGATGAATTCAAGGTGCTGTTCCCGGCCACCCTTGAACTGGCCGGCACCGCCTTGCTCTTGGCGCTGGCGCTGGGCCTGCCACTGGGCATAACCGCCGCACTCAGACGGGGCTCTTTCTTCGACCAGGCGGTGATGGCCACCGCCACCGTCGGCAACAGCATGCCGGTGTTCTGGTGGGGCCTGATCCTGATCATGTTCTTCAGCGTCGGCCTGCAGTGGACACCGGTCAGCGGCCGTGTCGGCATCGAATTCGACGTGCCCTTCGTCACCGGCTTCATGCTCATCGACAGCGCGTTGGCCAACGTCAATGGTGTGGAGCCTGGTGCCTTCTTGTCGGCGCTGCTGCACCTGGTGCTGCCGGCCACGGTGCTGGGCACGATTCCGATGGCGGTGATCGCGCGCATGACCCGTTCTTCGATGCTGGAAGTGCTGCGCGAAGACTACATGCGCACCGCCCGCGCCAAGGGTCTGGCGCCCGCGCGCGTGCTGGTGGTGCACGGCCTGCGCAACGCGCTGATCCCGGTGGTCACCGTGCTCGGCTTGCAGGTGGGCAGCCTGCTGGGCGGCGCGGTGCTGACGGAGACGATCTTCTCCTGGCCCGGCATCGGCAAGTGGTTGATCGACGCCATCGGCCGGCGCGACTACCCCGTGGTGCAGGCCGGCATCCTGATCTCGGCGCTGATCTTCATTGGCGTGAATCTGGTGGTGGACCTCCTGTATGGCGTGGTGAATCCGCGCATGCGGGGCGCGCGATGAACGCCGTCAAATGGCGCGCAACTTGGC
>JAYSYB010000006.1:0-2626 GCA_043716775.1 Rubrivivax sp. | reverse complement strand
CGCCTTCCGCACCGCGTTGCAGCAGGATGCCTACGATGCCGTCATCGACCTGCAGGGTCTGACCAAATCCGCCGTGGTAGCCAGACTGGCGCGGCTGGCACCCGGCGGCAAGCGTTACGCGCTGGCCAACCAGACCGCAGGCTCTGGCTACGAAGCGCCGACGCGCTGGCTCGCTGATGTGGCGATCCGCATCATGCCGCACATCCACGCCGTGCAGCGTTCCCGCGAGCTGGCAGCCCGGGCGCTGGGCTACAGCCTGCCATCCAGTCCGGATTTTGGGCTAAATAAGCCTCTGGCGCATATGGAATGGGCGCAAGCAGCTACTGAAAACATAGCAAAAAGGGTGGCTTTCGTGCATGGCACGTCACGCGCCGACAAGGAATGGCCGCTCGCATACTGGATAGCGCTGGGCCGGCGTTTCAACGCAGCGGGTTATCAGATTGCGCTTTCGCATGGCAGCGCCCGGGAGCAGGCGACCAGCCGGGCGATTGCGGATGCCCTGAACGCCAGTGAATCCACCAACGCCATCGTCTGGCCCTTGCTGCCGCTTGATGCGCTGACGCAGGAGCTGGCGCGGTGTGCCGGCGTCATCGGCGTGGACAGCGGCGTCAGCCACATCGCCGTGGCGCTGGACTTGCCGCATGTGCAGCTCTACAACTTCGACACCGCCTGGCGCACCGGGCCGGATTCAGCTTCCGGCCGCCAGGTCAGCGTGTTTGCGCTGCCCGTGCCAACGGTCGAAGCTGTCTGGCAAGCCTGGCTGGGCTGCCTTGGAACGGTGAAAACCAGCCAGGCCGAACCCTCCGGTTCACTCGATTCATTTGATCAACCCGGCAGGAATGCCGCATGAGCGATTGGGCGCGCAGGCTGTATTCCGCACTCATGACGCTGGGCCAGCCGCTGCTGCGCCGCAAGCTGGCGCGCCGGGGACAGCAAGAGCCCGGCTATCTCGAAGCTGTTGGGGAACGCTTCGGCCACTACCGCCAGCCGGCTGAAACGGCGTCCGGGCTGGTCTGGGTGCATGCCGTGTCGCTGGGTGAAACCCGCACTGCCGCGATGCTGCTCAAGGCGCTGCGCGTGCAATACCCTGCGCTGCGCCTGCTGCTCACGCACGGCACCGCCACCGGCCGCGAAGAGGGGCGGGCGCTGCTCAAGTCCTTCGGCCGGCCCGGCGATGTGCAGGTCTGGCAGCCGTGGGACAGCCCGGCGGCGGTGAAACGCTTTTTCAACCACTTCAAGCCGCGCCTGGGCCTGCTGATGGAAACCGAAATCTGGCCCAACACCGTGGCCGAATCCAAACGGCGCGGCATGCCGCTGGTGCTGGTCAACGGCCGCCTGTCGGCCAAGTCGCTCAAGCAGGCGCTGCGTCTGTCGGCCTTGTCGCTGCCAGCCTATGGCGCGCTGTCGGCCGTGTACGCGCAAACCGAAGAAGACGCTGAGCGCTTTCGCCAACTGGGCGCGCCTGTCGCCGGCGTGTACGGCAACCTGAAGTACGACGCCACGCCAGACGCCGCCCAACTGGCTAAAGGCCGGAAGTGGCGCGAAACGCTGGCGCATCCGGTCCTGATGTTCGCCAGCTCGCGGGAAGGCGAAGAAGACGACTTTCTAAAGCAAATAAGTGCTTTTGCGCATGCGGTACGGGCGCAAGCAGCTATGAATTCAGTAGCGAATCAGTCAAGCAAGGCTTTCAAGGCCCTGATCGTGCCGCGCCACCCGCAGCGCTTTGACGAAGTGGCCGCGCTGGTCGCGCAGCACGGCTTGAGTGTGTCGCGCCGTTCGCAATGGGCGGGCAGCCCCGCCGACAGCACGGATGCAACGGCCGCCAGCGCCGGGCCGCCCCAAGCCAGGCCAGCCCCCTCGGGGGGCAGCGCAGCACACGCAGTGGCAAGCGTGGGGGCCATGACAGCCGATGTCTGGCTCGGCGATTCGCTGGGTGAGATGGCGCTGTACTACGGCCTGAGCGACGTGGCCTTGCTGGGCGGCAGCTTTGCCCCGCTGGGTGGCCAGAACCTGATCGAAGCCGCCGCCTGCGGCTGCCCGGTCGTGATGGGGCCGCACACCTTCAATTTCCTGGAGGCGGCCGAACTGGCCGAAGCCGAGGGCGCGGCGCTGCGCGTGGCCAGCATGGCCGAAGCAGTGCAGGCCGGGCTGGCGCTGGTCGGGGATTCGGCGGCGCTGGGAAAAGCGGTGGCCGCCGCGCTGGCATTCGCGGCGCGCAACCGGGGCGCTACGGATCTGACGGTGGCGGCGTTGCAGCGGTATTTGCAGCCGGTTTGACCGGCACCGGCGGCAGCCTTGCCCGCTTCAGCGCGCGCGTCACACGCACCACGGTGCCATCCTCCGGCACCGGCTCGACCTGGAAACCGAGGTTTCGCGCCAGCGCGAGCATCGGCACGTTTTGGGCCATCACGCTGCCTTCCATCGTCGTGTAGCCATCGAGCGGCGCGCGGCGCACCAGGCGAGCCAGCAACTCGGTGGCGAGTCCACTGCCGCGCCATTCTTCGGCCACGGTGATCGCGAACTCGCAGGTGCTGGCATTGTTCGCTTCTGCGCGCACGTATTGCGCGCCACCCACGATGTCGATTCCGTCGGCCGCCGGTATCGTGGCGAGCAGGGCGAAATCGCG
>JAYSYB010000500.1:0-3558 GCA_043716775.1 Rubrivivax sp. | reverse complement strand
CGTGACGCGGCGCCGGCTGAAGGCGGTGGTGAGCTGCAGGTTTCTGCCCCGGTGACCCCAGTGGCCCCGATAGCCCCGACACCCGAGGCTCCGAAGCCGACCGAGTGAGCAGCTTGACGAGCCGCCTGATGAAGGCCATTGAGATCACTGCTCCGGGCGGGCCCGAGGTGCTGCAACTGTGCGAACGGCCAGCACCCGAGCCCCGTTCCGGCGAACTCTTGATCGCGGTGCAGGCCAGCGGCGTGAACCGCCCCGACGTGCTGCAGCGCAAAGGCCTGTACCCGATGCCACCTGGCGTGTCGGACTTGCCGGGGCTCGAGATAGCGGGCCATGTTGCGGGCGGTTCGCCCGAGGACCTGGCCGCTGCCGGTCTGCAGATCGGTGACCCGGTCTGCGCGCTGGTGGCCGGTGGGGGCTACGCCGAGTTTTGCGTCGCACCCGTGGGCCAGTGCCTGCCGGTGCCGAAGGGCTTGAACATGGTCGAAGCAGCCAGCCTGCCCGAGACCTTCTTCACCGTCTGGCAGAACGTGTTTGTGATTGCGGGGCTGAAGGCGGGCGAAACGCTGCTGGTGCAGGGCGGCTCCAGCGGTATTGGCGTGACGGCGATCCAGTTAGCCAAGACGCTGGGGGCGCAGGTGATCGTCACGGCGGGCAGCGACGAAAAGTGTGCGGCCTGTCTGGCCATTGGCGCTGACCACGCGATCAACTACCGCACGCAGGATTTCGTTGCCGAGACCAAGCGGCTCACCGGTGGCCGCGGCGCGAACGTGGTGCTGGACATGGTGGCCGGTGAATACGTCGGCCGCGAAGTGGAATGCATGGCCGACGACGGGCGCATTGCGATCATCGCCACGCAGGGCGGCAACAAGAGCCAGATCGACGCCGGCCTGGTGCTGCGCAAGCGCCTCGCCATCACCGGCTCCACATTGCGCCCGCGCAGCATCGCCTACAAGACGGCGCTTGCGCAGGACCTGCGCGCGCATGCATGGCCCTTGATCGAAGCGGGCAAGATCAAGCCCGTCGTTCACCAGGTCTTCCCCGCAGCAAAGGCCGCCGATGCGCATGCGCTGATGGAGAGCAGCACGCACATCGGCAAGATCGTGCTGAGCTGGCTGTGAGGGGCAAACCATGACCGAAACACGTCGCAAGCTGGTAGTAGGCAACTGGAAGATGCACGGCAGCCGCGCGGCCAATGCCGAGCTGCTGGCTGCGCTGCTCGCAGCCCGTCCCTTTGTCCTTGACGTGGCGGTGTGCGCGCCCTTCGTTTTCCTGAGCGAAGTGGCGGCCACACTCGCGGGCAGTGACCTGCGCTGGGGCGCGCAGGATGTGTCGGCGCACGAGCACGGTGCCTACACCGGTGAAGTGTCGGCAGCGATGCTCAGCGAACTGGGCTGCCGCCATACGTTGGTCGGCCATTCAGAACGCCGCAGTGGCCATGCCGAGAGCGACCTGCTGGTGGCACACAAGGCACAAGCCGCGCTGGCCCGTGGCGTGACGCCCATCGTTTGCGTGGGTGAGACGCTGCAGGAACGCGAAGCCGGCCAGACCGACGCGGTGGTCAAGCGACAGCTCTCCGTGGTCATCCACCAACTGGCGCACTGCGCGGCCGAGATGGTGGTGGCGTATGAGCCCGTGTGGGCCATCGGCACCGGCCGCACCGCGTCCCCCGAGCAGGCGCAGGCCGTGCACGCGGTGCTGCGCGCGCAATTGCAGGCGGCGACGGGCCACGGCCAGAGCATGAAGATTTTGTACGGTGGCAGCGTCAAACCCGACAACGCCGCCACCCTCTTTGCACAACCCGATATCGACGGCGGCCTCATCGGCGGCGCTTCCTTGAAGGCGGCCGATTTCATCGCCATCTGCCGCGCGTCGTCCTGACTCAACCCACACGTTCCCTGGAGTTCTTTCCATCATGCAAATCTGGATGACCTTGATCCTGGCCGTGCAGCTGCTGTCCGCGCTGACGATGATCGGCCTGGTGCTGATCCAGCACGGCAAGGGCGCTGACATGGGCGCCTCTTTCGGCAGCGGTGCCTCGGGCAGCCTGTTCGGCGCCACCGGCAGCGCCAACTTCCTGTCGCGGTCCACAGCGGCCTGTGCCACGCTGTTCTTCGTTTGCACGCTGACGTTGACTTATCTGGGCAGCAACGGCAGCACGCCGCGCGCCAACGGCGGTGGCAGTGTGCTGGACAGCGCAGGCCCTGCAACCAGCGCACCCACCACGGGCGTGATTCCATCGGCTGCGCCGTCGAATGTGGCCTCTGCGCCTTCGGCCACCACGGCAGTCCCGGCGCCTGCCGCTGTGCCAAGCGTAGCGCCTGCCCCAGCTGCGTCGAAGTAGGCCCCCGCAGGGGAAACCCCTTATTTTCGAGCTAGAATTCGTAGCAGTTCGGCGAGCAAAAACCTCAAGCAAACCGAACGCTGCGGAACTGATCTGAGTCCGTGCCGACGTGGTGAAATTGGTAGACACGCTATCTTGAGGGGGTAGTGGCGAAAGCTGTGCGAGTTCGAGTCTCGCCGCCGGCACCAAACTTCTGACAGGCCCACACGTTGATGTGGCGCACCGTGCAACGGCACCGGCGAGCCCCGGGCCGATTGACGGGTTCGCAGTGGCTCGCCCAGAACTGATGCAACGCCGACAACACGATGGAACTGCAACCCTACCTGCCCGTCATCCTCTTCATCCTGGTGGGTGTGGGCGTCGGCGTCGCACCGCAGATCCTCGGCTTCATCTTCGGCCCCAACCGCCCTGACGTAGCGAAAAACAGCCCCTACGAATGCGGCTTCGAAGCCTTCGAAGACGCACGCATGAAGTTCGACGTGCGCTACTACCTCGTCGCCATCCTCTTCATCCTCTTCGACCTGGAAATTGCCTTCCTGTTTCCCTGGGCGGTGGCGCTGCGCGAGATCGGCCCCACGGGGTTCTGGGCCATGATGATCTTTCTCACCATCCTGGTCGTAGGGTTCATTTACGAGTGGAAAAAGGGCGCGCTGGATTGGGAATGAACATTCGCTCTTCGCGGTACCAGGGGTAGCACAGCATGGGCATCGAAGGCGTCCTCAAGGAAGGCTTCGTCACGACGAAGATCGACACGCTCATCAACTGGTCCAAGACCGGTTCGCTGTGGCCCATGACCTTTGGCCTGGCGTGTTGTGCGGTGGAAATGATGCACGCTGGCGCTGCGCGCTACGACATCGACCGCTTCGGCATGCTCTTTCGCCCCAGCCCGCGCCAAAGCGACCTGATGATCGTGGCCGGCACGCTGTGCAACAAGATGGCGCCGGCCCTGCGCAAGGTCTACGACCAGATGGCCGAACCGCGCTGGGTGCTGAGCATGGGCTCCTGCGCCAACGGGGGCGGCTACTACCACTACAGCTACTCGGTGGTGCGCGGCTGCGACCGCATCGTGCCCGTGGACGTGTACGTGCCGGGCTGCCCGCCGACGGCAGAAGCGCTGCTGTACGGCATCCTGCAATTGCAGGCCAAGATCCGGCGTGAAAACACCATCGCACGCTGAGAGCCTGAACCGATGACTCAAAAGCTCGACAGCCTGCAAG
>JAYSYB010000499.1:0-3560 GCA_043716775.1 Rubrivivax sp. | reverse complement strand
TAAACAAGCCCTCGCCGAAGCTCAGCTGCCGGCCCCAGGAACCGAACCCGAGCGTGCCCAGCGAGTGGAATCCGACATGGACGGCAACCATCGCGACTCCGAGCGCCGAGAACAGCTCCAGCACGGCCGTCAAACAGGAACGCGATGCGCAGCACCGCCATGGTTCGCACGCGCAACGATTGCGCCGCATCGAAGACCTGAGCGGCGGTGGCATCCACCGCGCCGAGCGCGCGCACGGTGGCCAGGCCACGCAGCCGGTCGAGCAGGAAAGCGTTCATGCTGCCCATCTCCACCAGTTGCGCCTCGCTCGCGGCGCGGGCGCGCCAACCGACGAGCGCCATGAACAACGGGATCAGCGGCGCGGCGAGCAGCAGCACCAGAGCAGCCACCCACGAGAGACTGACGACGACAAGCAGGATCACCAGCGGCACGACCATCGCGCGCCACCGCGCCGGCTGGTATCGCACGAGGTAGGGTACGACCGCCTCCGCCTGCTCCGCGATCACGCTGGCCGCCAAGCCAGAGGCGGGCCGTGTGCGGTCGAGAGGCGAGCGTGCAGAAAGGGAAATAGCCACCTCGGCGCGCAACGCCGCGAGCCGCGAACGCGCGGCAGCAAACAAGCGTTGCGATCCCCACGCTTCGCACGCTGCGCGCATCACACCGAGCAGCAAAATTCCGCCGGCGGGCACTATCACAGCGGCAAAGCCATCACCCGCACTGAGACGCTGGACGGCCCACGCCAGCATGGCTGCCTGAGGCAGCCACAGCAACGGGGACGCGCCCAGCGCCAAGCTGGCTAGCCTGGGCTGGTGCATAGTTTGAAGAGTGGCGATCAAAAAATTTCCCTTACAAAGAACTTTCATCCTAGATGTGCAGTGGCATACCCAACTTGAGGTAGATCGACAGCCACTGGTCACCTACTCGGGTGGATACATGATCAGACTCTCGAAGACGTACCGCTCCTTGCTAAATGTTGGAAGCCTTCCACGCATGTGTCTGTGCGGTGACCTACAGAGACTCAATCTGAGGCGCGCGCGCAGAACCGAAGGGGCGAGCGACGGTTAAGTTCCACCGGGCGATGGAAGCAATGGCTTTCGTTCCCCGGGTCGGTTAGGTGATAAGTAGCGGTCAAACTTCGCGTCGGTTCGCCGCCCGGAAAGCTGGTACCCCGCACAGTTCGAATTGGCGAGTTGTCGATCAACTCGCAAGGCCCCGAGTCATCAATGTCTACGGTACGGGTGGGCCTGCACCCGCGATGCAAAAGGCTGCGAAGGCAGCCGGCGCAATCCAGGTCACGGTCCAGGTCTCGACTGGACCCACGAGACAGTGGCTCGAAACGGCGACGCTGGATGCCGATGTAGTGTTCAGCAACCTGGCACTGCTGATTCCCGTCACGCTATGCGGCCTGGCGAGCATGGGCATCGCCGTGCTCATCCATGAAGGCGCCACCGTCTTGGTGGTGCTCAACGCGCTGCGGCGCTTGCGATTCGTCGACGCTGGCGGCGCGCGTTCCGTTCAGCGGACGGTAGGTGCGCTGACGCACACACCCCGGAACGCGTAGCGTGCATATTGACAGGTTGCTTCAAAGGCAGCCGAGCACACAGCGCGGGCCGTAAGTGAAATCGAGAGGAGGACATCGAAATGGAAATCAAAGTTCTGGGACCGGGTTGCAGCAAATGCCACAGCACCATCGGCATCATCGAACGGGCCGCGCAGACTTGCGGCGTCGACGTTGAGATCGTGAAGGTCGACAACCCCGACGAGATCAAGCGCTCAGGTGTCAGAGCCACCCCGGCTGTCGTGATCGACGGCAAGGTCGTGCACAGCGGCGGCATTCCCTCGCACGAGGAAGTACGAACCTGGCTGAAGCCGGGCCCCATCGGGTTTCTGAACCACCCGACCCGGTATCTGTTCTTCACAGGCAAAGGCGGGGTAGGCAAGACTTCGCTGTCGACCGCTGCGGCGGTGACGCTCGCCGATGCCGGCAAGAAGGTGCTGTTGGTCAGCACAGACGCCGCATCGAACCTCGACGAGATGCTGGGAATCGAGCTTCGCAATACGCCAGTGCCGGTCCCGGGAGCACCGGGCCTGTCGGTGCTGAACATCGACCCCGACACTGCGGCCGAGTCCTATCGCCAGCGCGTTCTGGCGCGGATGGGCGCAGGCGCAAGCGCAGAAGAACTCTCGACCGTGCGCGAGCAGCTGTCCGGGGCCTGCAGCACAGAGATCGCATCCTTCGACGAGTTCTCTTCACTCCTGTCCGATGGTGCCGAAACCTACGATCACATCGTCTTCGACACTGCCCCGACGGGGCACACCCTGCGTCTGCTGAGTCTTCCCAAGGCGTGGACCGGCTTCCTCGACGGCAACGACCGCGGTGCCTCTTGCCTCGGGCCGCATTCGGGCCTGAAGATGCAAGAGGTGCGCTTCCGGGCCGCGCTGGACGCCCTGAGCGATCCGGCGAAGACCACGGTGATCCTGGTGACGCGGCCCGACAAGGGTGCCATCGCCGAAGCGGCGCACACCTCGGGCGAGTTGCGTGAACTGGGCTTGAACAGCCAGCGGCTGGCAATCAACGGCGTGTTCCACGCCAGTGAGCGTACCGACGCGGTGGCCTGCGCTATCGAGGACCTGGGTCAGCAGGCGCTGGACGCGATGCCCTCATCGCTGCGCGCATTGCCGCAGGACCGCGTGCCGCTGCGGGTCTTCGACACGGTCGGCCTGCCCGCCTTGCGCGCACTGCTGCTTGCCACTGGTCCCGGCCCGATCACCCTGCATACGACTTCGGCTCCAGAAAGCAGTGAAAAGCTTCAAGGCCTGGACGCCCTGGCCGACGAACTGGCCGCTGCCGGGCATGGGCTGATCATGGTGATGGGCAAGGGAGGTGTCGGCAAGACGACGGTCGCCGCCGCCCTGGCTTTGGGCCTGATCCAGCGCGGCAAGACCGTGCACTTGAGCACCACCGATCCGGCCGCCCACCTGGCGGGAACACTGAACGGCGACGTGCCGGGTTTGAACGTGAGCCGCATCGACCCTAAGGTCGAGACACAGCGCTACATCGACAAGATCATGGCGGCCAAGTCACCCAAGCTCGATGCGGCAGAGCAGGCGCTGCTGCTGGAAGATCTGCAATCGCCCTGCACCGAAGAGGTGGCCGTCTTCCATGCCTTCTCGCGCATCGTCAGCGAGGGCCGCAGTGCCTTCGTGGTGCTGGACACCGCACCCACGGGGCATTCGATGTTGCTGATGGACGCAACCGGTGCCTACCACCGGCAGATGACGCGTGAGTTTGAAGGCCACGGCCCCTCGCACATCGTCACGCCCTTGATGCGGCTGCAGGATGCTGCGTACACGAAGATCATTCTGGTGACGCTGCCGGAGGTGACGCCCGTGTCGCAGGCGGCCGCGCTACAGGAAGACCTTCGTCGCGCCAACATCGAGCCCTATGCCTGGGTGCTCAACAAGAGCGTGCTCGCAGCGGGCACGCGCGACCCGCTGCTGGCCGCACGGCTGGCCGGCGAACGCAAGCAGATGGAACGCATGGCTTCTGGTCTGACCCA
>JAYSYB010000498.1:0-3585 GCA_043716775.1 Rubrivivax sp. | reverse complement strand
TACCTGCGCCTGGAGATCGGCAGGCTGGAGCACGAAGTCTTCTGCGTCGTCTTCCTGGATGCGCAGCATCGCATCATCGAGCTGCGGCAGATGTTCCGGGGCACAGTGACGCAGACCTCGGTCTATCCCCGCGAAGTCGTCAAGGAAAGCCTGGCGCTGAACGCCGCTGCAGTCAGCCTTGCGCACAACCACCCCTTATGTTGACTTTCAAGTGTCAACGTCTTGCGCTGTGCAGTATTGCCGCAGCTTGCCTAATCAAGGGGCTCTTCCACGGCTTCAGCTTAAAAAAAGTTGTGAAACAGGCTCACTTGTGACCTCTGCTTGCCGATAAGTTGGTCAAGATTTTCCTGCAGGCAGGATCGAGGTCACCTAGTGATCCTCAACGGCTTGGCACCCAAGTTCCGCAAACAACAAAAGGGGTTGACAGTGGCCACCAACACGCCAGCCGTCTCGCGCAGTTCCCTGCAGCCTCCGAACATGCCCATGAAGCTCAACCGCAAGATCCTGCTGGCGTTCGCTGGCTTGCTCTTCTTCATGGCCGCAGCGTCACTGTTCGGTATCTACCGCCTGAACCAGTCGCTGGCGGTCTACGCCAACGAGGTTCAGTCCGCCAATGACCAAGAACGCGCGGTCAGCGCCTTGCTCTCACGGCTCAAGACGCAGACGCAGGAGTGGAAGAACACGCTCTTGCGCGGAAAGGATCCCAAGTCGCGTGAGAAGTACTGGACCGCGTTCCAGAAACTTGAAGGCGAGATCGGGGTGGATGCGCGCAAGCTGATCGCGTCCTTGCCAGAGGGTGAGAGCAAGACGCTGGTCACCCGATTTGCAGAGGCCCATCTAGTCATGGGCAAGGCCTATGCCAAGGGCTTCGGCGCCTTCAAGGACGCCGAGTTCGATGCTTCGGTTGGCGACAAAGCGGTACACGGCATAGATCGCGAACCGGCGAAGCTTCTCGACGAAGCCGCCGACAAGGTTGTGGCGACTGCTGCTGCCGCCTCCGCCGAAGCCGAAACGGCTGGCAAGAGGGCCACCTGGATCAGCCTCGCGCTCATGCTTGCGGTGGCGGCCTGCGGTGTGGTGGGAGCCGTCTTCTTCAGCCGCAGCGTCGTGCGGCAACTGGGTGCCGATCCGGCCGATCTGACAGCCCTGGTGCAAAGAGTCACTGCAGGCGATCTGGCCACACCCGTGCCGTTGAATGCAGGCGACAACACAAGCGTGATGGCGTTACTCAGTCAAATGCAGGCCTCGTTGGCTCAGGTCGTCGCCAGCGTGCGCCAGAACTCCGAAAGCGTGGCCACAGCGAGCGCCCAGATTGCCCAGGGCAACCAAGACCTGTCAGGCCGAACCGAGCAGCAGGCCAGCGCGCTGCAACAGACCGCCGCCACGATGGAAGAGCTTGGTACAACGGTTCGAAACAACGCCGATAGCGCCAAGCAGGCCAACCAGCTGGCGCAAGGCGCCTCGGCCGTTGCAGCGCAAGGCGGCGAAGTGGTGGGCAAGGTCGTCGCGACCATGCAAGGCATCAACGACAGCAGCCGCAAGATCGGCGACATCATCAGAGTCATTGACGGCATCGCCTTCCAGACCAACATCCTGGCGTTGAACGCCGCGGTGGAGGCCGCGCGTGCTGGCGAACAGGGCCGTGGCTTCGCAGTTGTGGCGTCTGAAGTGCGCAGCCTGGCGCAGCGCAGCGCCGAGGCTGCTAAAGAGATCAAAGCCCTGATCGGCCGCAGCGTCGAGCAGGTGGAGCAGGGTACGGTACTGGTCGACCAGGCTGGCAAGACCATGGGCGAGATCGTCGGCAGCATCCAGCGTGTGAGCGAAATCGTTGCCGAGATCACCTCGGCCAGCTCAGAGCAAAGCAGTGGCGTGCAGCAGGTGTGCGAAGCCGTCAGCCAGATGGATCAGGCCACGCAGCAAAACGCCGCTCTGGTGGAAGAGAGTGCGGCCGCCGCAGAAAGCCTAAAGGGCCAGGCTCAGCAACTGGTGCAGGCCGTGGCGGTGTTCCGGCTGTCCCACGAAGGGCATGGCGACGCAGCCTACGTTGCGCCACCGGCGGCCAATGCGTCCAGCGGTGAGCGCCGAGGCCCACAGCGCGCCAAGAACGTCACCCGCCCAGCGTTCAAGTCCAAACAGGCCACAGCACCGGCTCCGGAGCCGAGCCCAAGCGCAAGCGCGCCTGCCAAAACCGGCACTGACGACTGGGCGTCGTTCTGAGCCCGGCATGCTGCACCAGGACCTGTCTCCAACCTTCGCGGAGTCCCAGATGAACACGGCCACTGAAGAGCGACAGGCGACTGCACCCGCCTCGAGACCTGCCGGCGTAGCGTCACCAACTATGGCGGCCCGGGCGGCGGCCATCATGCCCGCCGAGTTCCTCAGCTTCCGCCTGGGCGGCGAGGAATACGGCATCGACATCTTGCGCGTGCAGGAGATCCGCAGCTACGAGCCACCCACCCGCATTGCCAACGCAGCGCACTTCATCAAAGGTGTGGTCAACCTGCGCGGCGTGATCGTGCCCATCGTCGACCTGCGCCTCAGACTCGCCTGCGAGACGGCCGAGTACACCGACTTCACGGTCGTCATCGTGCTGAATGTGCGTGGCCGCGTGATTGGCGCCGTGGTCGATTCGGTGTCCGACGTGCTGGCGCTGGGTGCCGACAGCATCAAGCCCGCGCCCGAAATGAACGCATCGGTGGATGCCGGGTTCATTCTCGGCATCGGCTGCGTCAAGAGTGGCGATGTCGAACGCATGTTGATCCTGACCGACATCGACGCGCTGATCGGCAGCGCAGAGATGGGGTTGATGGACGCAGCGCTGCACTGATCTGAAGCGCAAGGCCTGCCGAAGCGCCCATGAGGTCGCCCGGTGCCGGCGACCAGGGCCGGTGTCTCTGGCTGGCGCCATCGAGCCCGATTGAACTTGATGGAGGTGCGAGGCGGTTGTGCGAGAGCACTATCCCTTGACCCGGACCACACGCATCTGGGCGTTCCGGCGCACATCGGCAAGCTCGCGTTCCCTGCGCTGAAGAAGCGAGCAGGTCTCCTGCCAGGCCGCGAAGTAGTGGTCCATCAAGGCTGCCAGCCTGGTCGTTTGCAGTCGAAGATCGCTTGCCTCTTGCCGCAGGCGCAGCAACTCTCGACTGTTCAGGCTCGCGCCGCAGCATGCGCGCTGCTTCATGGCATGCAACTCTTGGAGGATGTCTGGGTGATACCGGTACAGCGCATTGCGCGAGAGGCCGGCGCGCGCGCACAGAGCGGCGGCCGTCTGCGTGCCGGGCGTGCCGTTGGCGGCCATCTCAGCCAGCGCCTCACGAAGTCGTTGTGTCGTCGTCTTGACCTCTGGCGCCTTGCGGATCGAATTGGTCATTTGCGGCCCTCCTTGACGTCGCCATCGATGGCACGAACCAGTGCGCGTGCTTCGTTGAGCCGGTCACGCACGATACGCAGCGTCTGCAGCGGCAGCGCCGGCTCATTGAGCAGCGCCTCTTGGCGGGTGACCTGATCGGCCCAATAGGGTCGATGCTGCGCTGACACCGAGAAGTTCTTGCAGCGCGAGCAGGTCGACGGCTCGCGCCTGGCCGG
>JAYSYB010000497.1:0-3603 GCA_043716775.1 Rubrivivax sp. | reverse complement strand
TCGGCCGCCGATCGGGCGTGGTCGGGTGCGAACATGACGCCGAAGGTCGAGACCACGGCGTCGAAGCTCGCATCGGCAAAAGGCAGCGCCTCCACGTCGGCAGTCTGGAACGCCACGTCGAGCCGCTCGGCGCGCGCCCGCTCGGCACCTCGCTCCAGCAGGCTGGCAACATAGTCGGTGGAGGTCACGACGCAGCCGCGTCGTGCAGCGGCCAGCGTGGCGTTGCCGTTGCCCGCAGCGACGTCGAGCACGCGTTCGTCGGTTTTGAGGTCGCAGGCCTCGGCCAGCTGCTCCCCGACAATCTGCAGTGTGGTTCCGACCACGGCGTAGTCGCCCGTGCCCCAGGCGGCCTGCTGGCGCGCCTTGAGTGCATTCAGGTCTGCCGGTGCGTTCATGTCGTGTCTCCTTGGGATTTGGGTGATGGCAGTGTCAAGTGCGTCGGACAGCCAAGCCATAACGCGCACGTGAATCGTTGTGAATTCGGAGACATCTATGCTCCAGTTTTCTTGAAGGCGAACATGAACGCCCCAACGCCCTCGTATCGATTCGACAGCGTCGAGCTGCGCCCCGCGCAGCGGCTGTTGCTGGACGGTGGCGCGCCGCTCGTCGTCGGCGCCCGAGCCTATGACCTGTTGCTGGTGTTGATCGAGCAGCGCGATCGGGTGGTGCCGCACGACGAACTTCTGTCTGGCGTCTGGCCCGGTCTCGTAGTTGACGAGAACAACCTGCGCCAGCACGTCTCCAGCCTGCGCAAGCTGCTCGGTGCGGACGCGGTGCTGACGGTTCCTGGCCGAGGCTACCGTTTCGGCAGGGTGCTCGACGAGGTCGTCCCCACATCGCCGGCGGCGACACCGATGTCATCAGTGTCCGTAGCGTTGCCTCGCTCCGCTGCCGTCAACAACCTGCCCGCCAACAAGCCGACGCTCATCGGACGCGAAGAAGATCTGGCATCGGTGCTTGCACTGTTGAGCGGCACCCACTTGCTGAGCCTTGTGGGAGCTGGCGGAGTCGGCAAGACCCGGATGGCGCTCGAGGTCGCCGACCGCGTGACGCCGGAATTTCCTGATGGTGTGTGCATTGTCGAACTCGCTCCCGTCACCGACGCCTCGCTAGTCGTCGCCACCGTCGCCGGCACGCTCGACGTGCACGAGGAGGCTACCCGGCCGCTCCTGGCCACGCTGCTTGAATTCCTGCGCCGACGCCGCATGCTATTGATCCTCGACAACTGCGAACACTTGATCCAGGCCTGCGCCAAGTTTGCCGAACAAGTGCTGCGCTGCAGCGCCGGCACACGCACACTCGCGACAAGCCGAGAGGCGCTCGGCGTGGCAGGTGAAATCGCATGGCGACTGCCATCGTTGCGCATTGCACCGCCCGAGACATTGCGGTCTGTGGATGCGCTGCTCGAGTACCCCGCCAGCCGGCTGTTCGTCGAACGGGCCCAGGCTGCTGCACCGAGCTTCCGCCTGAACCTGGACAACATGGCGGCCGTCGCGCAAATCTGTTTTCGACTCGACGGCATCCCGCTGGCGCTGGAACTGGCGGCGGCGCGTGTGGGCGCAATGCCTGTAGAGCAGGTGGCCGACCGCCTGCACGATCGCTTCGCGCTGCTAACACACGGCCGCCGCACGGCGCTTCAGCGGCATCAGACGCTGCGCTCGCTCATCGACTGGAGCCACGAATTGTTGAGCGAGCCAGAGCGGGTGCTGTGGCGCCGACTCTCACAGTTCGCCGGGGGATGGACGTTGGCTGCCGCCGAGGCGGTGTGCAGCGCGCCGTCGTTGTTGCGCGAAGACGTGCCGGAGCTGATGGCACGTCTGGTCGAGAAGTCGCTGGTCGTGTTGGATACCAACTCCGACACGCCGCGCTACCGGTTGCTCGAAACCATTCGAGAGTACGGTCTGGAAAAGTTGCTGGCAGCCGACGAACTGCACTCGACCCGTGATCGCCACTTGCAACACTTCGTCGATCAGGCCGAAATCATTCGCCCGATGCTGACAAGGCAAGACCAGTTGCGTGGCCACGCACAGGCCGAACTCGAGCTGGACAACATGCGGCTCGCACTGCACTGGTCGCTCAATGCTGGCGAGCCCGAATTGGGCCTGCGTCTGTTCAGCTCGCTGACCCGCTTTTGGTACAAGAACATGCACTGGAAAGAGATGGTGGGTTGGCAGGAACGGTTGGCGGAAGCCAGCACCCTGAACGGTGCACCACCGTCGCTGCATGTGGCCCGCTCGTTTTACGGCGCTGCGATGCTGGCCACCAACTACGACCCGCCGCACGGGCGCCGCTTGTGCGAGCAGTGTGCTGAACGCTCGCGTGCGCTGGACTTCGACGAAGGGCTGGCTTGGTCGCTGATGTGGATTGGCTATATCGACACGCGCCAGCGCAGCGAGGCCACCGCCGAGATATTTCAAGCCAGCCTCGTGCACGGTCGACGCATCGTCGACCCTTGGCGCAAAGCCTTCTTGCTGGCCCAGGCGCTGATCTGTTACGCGGGCTACGAGGCACTCATGAGACGTGACGACTCGGCCGAGGCCATGGTGGCCGAGTGCGAGGCCGAAATTGCGAAGATCGGCGGAGACAAGCTTTACGTTGGTCACGGGCGTGCGCTGCTGGGAACCATCGCCATCCGCCGCGGCCACTTCGAGCATGCCGGCGATTTGCTGGCCGAAAGTCTGGCGCTGTACCGGTCGGCGGAGTCGAAGTTCGACATCGCTGGCAGCCTTGCGCAACAGGGCTTCCTGGCGCTAAAACAGGATGATCCTGACCGTGCGCTGCAGCTGTTCCGCGAAAGCCTGCCTGTGCACCGCAACTACCCCACGTCGCCGGGAGCAACGCGCGGCTTGGCTCAGCTTTTGATCGCCTATGCCGCCTGCAAGCAATGGCGCACTGCCGCTCGGTTGGCGGGTGTGCTCGACGGTGCGAATGCCATCGATGTAAATACCTGCACCGCGCCTGTGGAGCTCTCCGGCTCCGTCAAGCAGGCTTACGAAGCTGCGGTGGCCTGCACCCGTTCCGCGCTAGACCGAAGAGCGTTTGCACTGCAGGTCCAGGTCGGGCGCAGCTTGGAACGAGAGGAAGCGATCGAGTACGCCATGGTGGGCGACGCATCCAGTGCTGGCGAGTAAAAGTTGCCCGAAGGCTGCCTATGCCCGGCGACCGGAGCTGGCCGAACACCGACCTTCGCTCGACGGCAATTTTTCCACCGCAACAAGAAACTCAAACCCGCAGAAGCGTGAACCTCGTCCGCGCCAGGAGCTTTTTGAAATCTCGATCGAAACTGACCAGGTGATCGGCCTGCTGATTGACCGCTGCGGCCAGCCATGCGTCGGGGAGGTCGTTGCCGGTCAATTGTTTTTCCAGACAGAGCTCTCGCAGCCTGGGCCACTCCGTCGCCAAAAGTGCCAGATGAACACCGGGCGCGGCGAGGACCGCATCGACGAACGCCACCGCATCGGCGATCGGGGTGGGGTGCACGAAAATTTTCGGACTCGTCACCAGGCGCAGCAGGCTGGCGATGACCATGGGCATCAATGTGAATGCAGCGCCGTTCTCGGCGGCTGCAAGGGCTTGTTCCAGCCACGTGCGCGCCACCGCGTG
>JAYSYB010000496.1:0-3608 GCA_043716775.1 Rubrivivax sp. | reverse complement strand
AGCGTGATGCCGGCCGTGTGCATGGCCACGTCGGTGCCGGTGGACATGGCGATGCCGACGTCGGCAATCGCCAGCGCCGGTGCGTCGTTGATGCCGTCACCGACCATGGCAACGCGTTCGCCACCAGATTTCAACTTCGCCACGATGTCGGCCTTGTGCTCTGGCAACACATTGGAATGCACATCGGTGATGCCCAGCGCCTGCGCCACCCCTTTGGCGCTGCCTGCGTTGTCGCCGGTGATGAGCACCGGGCGGATGCCCAGCTTCTGCAATGCGTGGACGGCCGCTGCGGCACTGGCCTTCGGGGCATCGCCGAAAGCCAGCATGCCGAGCAGACGTGGAAGGGACGGTGGCAGGGCTGGCGCCTCTGCCGATGAGGGTGTTGGCGGATCAGCTTGCAGCTTAGACGACGGCACCTCGGCCAGCCAAGACACCGTGCAGCCGCGCGCCTGCCATTCAGCCGCCGCGCCGGCGAGTGCCGTCACGTCGACCTTCAACTCCTGCATGAACCGGCTGCTGCCCAGCCGCAGTTCGCGGCCCTCCACGAGTGCCGCGACACCGCGGCCCGACACGGCGCGCACGGCCGTTGCGGGCGCGATCACCAGCCCTTCGCTTTTCGCCGTGTTCATAACGGCAGAAGCCAGCGGATGCTCGCTACCGGCCTGCACCGCAGCGCTGGCCGACAGCAGTGCCGCCCGGTCGGTCGATGCCGAGGTTGCGGAAGTTGCGGAAGTTGCGGAAGTTGCGGATGATGTCGGCACGGCTGCCATCAGTTCCGGCTTGCCGACGGTCAAGGTGCCGGTCTTGTCGAAGGCCACCACCGTCACGCCATGCGCCACTTCCAAAGCCTCGGCGTCTTTGATGAGGATGCCCAGCTTGGCGGCAGCACCGGTGCCCACCATGATGGCCGTCGGCGTGGCCAGGCCTAGAGCGCAGGGGCAGGCGATCACCAGCACCGCCACGGCGTTCAGGACGGCCGCTTCCCAGTCTCCCGTGGTCAAGCCCCATCCGAGTACCGTGACCAGCGCGATGCCGATCACCACCGGCACGAAGACCGCGCTCACCCGGTCCACCAGCCGCTGGATCGGCGCCTTCTTGGCCTGTGCCGATTCGACCAGTCGCACGATGCGCGCCAGCGTCGATTCGGCGCCCACCGCCGTTGTCTTGATGATCAACAAGCCTTCGCCGTTGACCGCGCCGCCGGTGACCCTGTCGCCGCCGTGCTTGGCCACCGGCAGGCTCTCACCGGTGATCAGCGATTCATCGACGTCGCTGCTGCCCTCGACCACCTGGCCGTCCACCGGCAGCCGCTCACCGGGGCGCACCACCACCAGGTCGTCGACACGAACCTGCGTGACGGGAAGTTCGGTATCGGCGCCGTCCTTGCGCACGCGGGCTGTCTCGGGGCGCAATGCATTCAGCGCCCGGATCGCCTCGGTGGTCTGGCGCTTGGCTCGCGTTTCCATCCACTTGCCCAGCAGCACCAGCGTAATGACCACGGCAGAGGCTTCAAAGTACAACTGCATGCTCTGGTTGCCATGGCGCAGCAGTTGCACCAGGCTCAGGCCGTAGCCGGCGCTGGTGCCCAGGGCGACCAGCAAGTCCATGTTGCCGCTGCCCGCTCTGAGCGCCTTCCACCCCGCACGGTAGAAGCGCGCGCCCAGCCAGAACTGCACCGGCGTGGCCAGTGCGAGTTGAATCCAGCCGGGGAGCATCCAGTGCTGGCCGAACAGCAGGCCAATCATCGGCAGCACCAGCGGCGCCGAGAGGGCAGCAGCAACCGCCACGGGCCACCATTCCAAAGATCGGCGGGTGGCCGCGCCGGCGCCGGCGTCCGCCCCGATGTCCGCCGCAGACCCGGCGTGCCGCGGCCGCGCCACGTAGCCCGCGCGCTCCACGGCCGTCACGAGAGCCATCAGCGCTGCCTCGTCGATCTGGCGAGTGGCGAGCAAGACGGACGCCGACTCGGTGGCCAGGTTGACCTCGGCCCGCACCACGCCCGGCACCCGCAGCAGGGCTTTCTCGACGCGCGCAACGCACGACGCGCAGGTCATGCCGTCAATAGTCAGCGTCACGCTGCTTTCGCCGACCGTGTAACCCGCTTTCTCGATTGCGACGCGAAAGTCCGCCAAGCCAATGCCCGGTGCCGACCGGACGCTGGCCGCTTCGGTCGCCAGATTCACGCTGGCTTCGACGACGCCAGGCATCTTCTGCAAGGCGCGCTCGACGCGCCCTACGCACGATGCGCAGGTCATGCCCTCAATGGGCAGGCTCCAGTCGAGCAGTGCGCCTGGTTTGGTGGTGGGTGCAATGACAGCGTTCATGGTGTTTGACCAGCGTTGCGACCCGCTTGCGAGGCATTCACCCCGCATTGACCAGGCCGGCGATTGAGTAGGCGCACAGTTTCAAGCTTGCCATGCTTGGAATGTCAAGCGCAGCGCATTGAAACACCCTTCTTGCAGCGAGGATTGCCGCATGTTCCCTTGACCCTGCCACCGTGGCAAGGTCGAACATCCTTGCTTCACCGTCACAAGGATCACCATGCTCGACTTCACTCTCCCCACCATGACCTGCGGTCACTGCGTCAGCGTCGTCACCAAGGCCATCCAGCAGGCTGACCCGCGAGCTTTGGTCGAGATCGACCTCGCCAGCCACCGTGTGCGTGTCGAAACCACCGAAGACCGCGAAACCATCGCGTCGGCGGTTGTCGAGGCGGGGTACGTGCCGGACTGAGCGAGCGCCTGGTGCTGGCGACCGCTGCGCGCCTGATCTCTGGGTGCGCTGACGCACAGTCAACGCATTCGAGATCCGCGATGCTTGGGTGTCGCAAACGCGCGGCGGTTCAAGGAATCCACATGCCCAATCAAATCGAAGAAGCCTGTCTGCGGGCGTGCAACGAATGTGCCGCTGCGTGCCTGCAGTGCGCGACGGCCTGCGTCCAGGAGGCGGACCCCCAACCGATGGCGCATTGCGTCGCGTTGGATCTGGAGTGCGCCGACGTTTGCC
This sequence comes from Rubrivivax sp., assembly GCA_043716775.1. Classification (GTDB taxonomy): domain Bacteria; phylum Pseudomonadota; class Gammaproteobacteria; order Burkholderiales; family Burkholderiaceae_C; genus Rubrivivax. The sequence goes on along the minus strand of JAYSYB010000496.1, from coordinate 602 downwards.
GACTCGCCGCCGCGTCGATTGCCAGGGGCGGTGAACAGATGCAGGCCATCTGCGCGCTGTGCGCGCAAGCATGCCGCAGTTGCGCGGCAGAGTGCGGCAAGCACGACATGGATCACTGCAAGCGTTGCGCCGAAGCTTGCAGGCGTTGCGCGGATGCCTGCATCGCCATGGCGCGCTGATCACCGAAATTCACTACCGGGAGACCTCGATGAACCTCAAGACGCTCAACCCCAGCAAGGTCATGTGCTTCGTGCCGCTGACGGCCCTTTGGCTTGTTTGCGCTGCGGCCCAGGCGCAGACCACTCCTGCGAAGGCCCCGGCCGCCAGCATGCCCATGGGCCAGATGGACAAGGGCGCGGCTGGGCCGCATGACATGAAGGCATCCATGATGAAGGGCATGGACGGCATGCAGAAGATGACGATGTCAGGCAACACCGACAAAGACTTCGCAACGATGATGAAGATGCATCATCAGCAAGCCCTGCACATGGCTGAGATGGAGCTTGCGCACGGCAAATCGGCCGAAATGAAAACCATGGCCAAGCAGATCATCGTGTCGCAGAAGAAAGAAATTGCGCAGTTCGACAAGTGGCTTGCCAAGC
>JAYSYB010000495.1:0-10968 GCA_043716775.1 Rubrivivax sp. | reverse complement strand
GCCGCCGACATCGTCATCAGCACCGCGCTGATTCCGGGCCGCGCCGCGCCGGTGCTCATCACCGAAGACATGGTGAAGAGCATGAAGCCGGGTTCGGTGATCATCGACATGGCCGCGCCGGCTGGCGGCAACTGCCCGCTGACCGAAGCCGGCAAGACGGTTGTCAAACACGGCGTGACGCTGGTCGGCGAGACCAACATCCCGGCGCTGGTGGCGGCGGATTCTTCAAGCCTGTATGCACGCAACGTGCTCGATTTTCTGAAGCTGGTCTTGCCCAAGGACTTGCCCAAGGACAGCGGCGTCGCGGTGCCGATGGATGACGACATCGTCGTCGCCTGCCTGATGACGCAAGCAGGCGAAGTCAAACGCAAATGAAGCGCAAGTGAAAAGGAAACACACCATGGACATCGTCAGCCCCACTGTCACCAACCTCATCATTTTCGTGCTGGCCATCTACGTCGGTTACCACGTCGTGTGGACCGTCACGCCCGCGCTGCACACGCCGCTGATGGCGGTCACCAATGCCACCAGCGCCATCGTCATGGTGGGCGCGATGCTCGCCGCCGCACTGACCGAAACCCCGCTCGGCAAGACCATGGGCGTGCTGGCCGTGGCGCTGTGCGCGGTGAATGTCTTTGGCGGATTCCTGGTCACGCGCCGCATGCTCGAGATGTTCAGGAAGAAAGAGAAGAAGGCTGTTGCGTCAGGCGCATCTGGGACGGAGGCCGCCAAGTGAAGGCGCAGCATTGGTTGCCGGTGGCGGTGTTCCTCGGCGTGTCGATTCCGCTGGTGCTGCTGCTGAATGCGCTGGGCCAAGCGGGCGAATTCCGGATCTGGATCGCACTGGGCGCGAGCGCCCTGGCGACTGCCATCGTGCAGTCGAAGTTGAAGTTGCGCGGAGAACAAGAATGAGCATGAACGTCGTCACGCTGCTGTACTTGGTGGCCAGCATCTGTTTCATCCAGGCGCTCAAGGGCCTTTCGCATCCCACCACCTCTTTGCGCGGCAACCTCTTCGGCATGATCGGCATGGCCATCGCCGTGTTGACCACTGCCGCGCTCATCGTGCGCCTGGCTGGCGACATGGGCCAGACACGCGCGCAGGGGATGATCTGGGTGCTCGGCGGCCTGATCGTCGGCGGTGCCGCGGGCACGCTGATGGCCAAGCGCGTCGAGATGACGAAGATGCCCGAACTGGTGGCCTTCATGCACAGCATGATCGGCCTGGCGGCGGTGTTCATTGCCGTCGCCGTGGTGGCTGAACCGTGGGCTTTTGGCATCGTGGCCCGGGGCGCGGCCATTCCCACGGGCAACCGGTTCGAGCTATTCCTGGGTGCGGCCATTGGCGCCATCACTTTCAGCGGCAGCGTGATCGCCTTCGGCAAGCTCAGCGGCAAGTACAAGTTCCGCTTGTTCCAGGGCGCACCGGTGTCCTTTGCCGGCCAGCACAAGATCAATCTGGTGCTGGGACTCTTGATGCTGGGGCTGGGCGTGGTGTTTGCGTTGACTGAAAGCTGGCCGGCGTTCTTTGCCATGCTGGCGCTGGCCTTCGTGCTGGGTGTGCTGCTGATCATCCCCATCGGCGGCGCCGACATGCCGGTGGTGGTGAGCATGCTCAACAGCTATTCGGGCTGGGCGGCGGCGGGCATCGGCTTCAGCCTGAACAACAGCATGCTGATCATCGCCGGCAGCCTGGTGGGCAGCTCGGGCGCGATCCTGAGCTACATCATGTGCAAGGCCATGAACCGCAGCTTCTTCAACGTCATTGGCGGTGGCTTTGGTGGTGAAACCACCACGGCCGCAGCGGCCGGCGGCGGCGCGCAACGCGCGGTGAAGAGCGGCAGCGCCGACGACGCCGCCTTCGTGCTGGGCAATGCCGAGACGGTGGTCATCGTGCCAGGGTACGGGCTGGCGGTTGCCCGAGCGCAGCACGCCGTAAAGGAACTGGCGGCCAAGCTCACGGCCAAGGGTATCAGCGTCAAGTACGCCATCCACCCGGTGGCCGGCCGCATGCCGGGGCACATGAACGTGCTGCTGGCAGAAGCCGAGGTGCCCTACGACCAGGTCTTTGAGATGGAAGACATCAACGGCGAATTCGGGCAAGTCGACGTCGCCATCATCCTGGGTGCCAACGACGTCGTGAACCCCGCCGCCCACGTCAAGGGCAGCGCCATCTACGGCATGCCGATCCTTGAGGCCTACAAAGCCAAGACGATCATCGTCAACAAGCGATCGATGGCATCGGGCTACGCGGGCCTGGACAACGAGCTCTTCTACATGGACAAGACGATGATGGTCTTTGGCGACGCGAAGAAGGTGGTCGAGGGCATGGTGAAAGCCGTCGAGTGACGCCTGTCTGACCGCAGAAGGCGTCTCTTGAGGCGCCTTTTTTCATGATGGCGGTCTTGACTGGGACACTGTGGATGCCATCACCGTTCTAGCAGTGAACCTCCACGACTGAACTCTGCATTGACCTGCGCGCTGCAGGAAGTTTCGCCGCCCGCCAACACCTTGCGCGACCTGATGGAGGAACGCACGCTGAGCCAGCGATAACTGGCACACCGGCTGGGCAGACCCATTCAAGACGTCAATGAAATCCTGGGTGGCAAGAAAGGGATCACCGAAGACACGGCCATCGAGGCCGGCTCACAGCCACGTTCAAGCAGGAACTGGTTGAACCCTTGTTGCGCTTCTTTGGCGTGGCGTTGCCGGACGGTTGGGCCGCGCGCTACAACCCGATGCAAGCGAAGTTTCGGCGCGCCCGGCCCGCCAAACAAACCGATGTGGCCGCCATCAGCGCCTGTTGCGCATGGGTGAACTGCGGGCCGCGCGGCTGCAGACAGCGGACTACAACGCGGCCCAACTTGAAGTGGAAGGCTTTGCGCGGCAATTGGGCCTGCACCCGGGCATCGTGATGGGGCAACTGCAGCATTGCCGGCGCATTGGGTTCGACCACGCGCTGACACGGCTGAAGTCCCCGCCACCACATCCAAACCTCGTAAGCCGAAATCGGTCCACTCGTCAAAGTAGCCGGGCATCAGCTCCCCGCGGTACTGCGCAGCGGCACGGTCGGGCTGGTCGGCTCGCCCCAGCTGTTCAAAACGGACGGCGCGCGCCGCCCGGCGTATCGAATCCCCTGATGGTTGCGCGTCAGCCAGCCGTCAGAATTCAACGCAGGGGAGTGCGGCAGACGCAATCTTGGGCGGCGATGGAATCACACTGGCAGGCGCAGTACCCGGCAGGCATGCCGACGCAGATCAGGCTTGACGCCTACCCGTCTGTGGTGGCGGTGCTTGAGCAAAGTTTTCTTCGATACCACGACCAGCCGGCGTGCATCTTCATGGGCCGGGCGCTGACGTACGGCCAGATCGACGTGCTGTCGCGCGACCTCGCGGCCTACCTGCACAACCTGAATCTGGCCCGCGGCGACCGCGTGGCACTGATGCTGCCCAACGTGCCGCAGCACCTGGTGGCGGTGGCCGCCGTGCTGCGCGCCGGGCTCGTCGTGGTCAACCTGAGCCCGCAACTGAGCGCGTCGGAACTTGAGCACCGGCTCAGGGATTCTGGCGCCCGCGCCATCATCATCATCGACACCGCGGCCGCTACGCTGCAGGCCGTGTTGATGCCGGCCGGTGTCGCACCCACGACGGCTTCCACGGCCGTCGCCAACACGCTGGCCACGACCATCGTCACCGCCACCGGTGACCTCCTGGGGCCGCTGAAGGGCGTGCTCGTCAACCACTGGATGCGTCGCGGGCAGCGCAGGGTGCCGGCCTATGCATTGCCTGGCGCGGTGAGTTTCACGACCGCGCTTGACAGCGGACACCATCGGGCGCCGACAACCCCCGGGCTGGCCAAGGAACCGCGCGCCGACGACATCGCCGCGCTGCAATACACCGGCGGTACGACCGGCTTGAGCAAGGCTGCGGTGCTGCTGCACAGGAACCTGGTGGCCAACCTGCTGCAGTGCGCCGCCTGGTACCGCCCGGCGCTGGCGCAGGTGCCAGCCGACGAGCAACTGGTGACGGTGGGCGCGCTGCCGCTGCACCACATCTTCGGCTTCACGCTGGTCCTGCTGCTGAGCCTGCACCTGGGCAGCTGCCTGCTGCTGATCCCCAACCCGCACGACACCACGGCGGTGCTCAAGGTGCTGTCGCGCCACCGCTTCCATTGCTTTCCGGGTGTCAACTCGCTGTTCCTGGCGTTGGCGCAGCATGCCGACACCGACAAGGTCGATTGGCGCGCGCTGCGGCTGAGCGTGGCCGGCGCGATGGCCGTCGAGCCAGCCACGGCACTGCTGTGGCTGCTGAAGACCGGCAGCCCCATCTGCCAGGGCTATGGCCTCAGCGAGGCCAGCCCGGCCGTGACTTGCAACCCGGTGGATGCCACTGAATTCAGTGGCCATCTGGGGCTGCCGCTGCCCAGCACTGACTTGGTCCTGGTGGACGACGACGGCGAGCCGGTGCCGGCCGGCACGCCGGGCGAGATCGCCATCCGCGGTCCGCAGGTAATGGCCGGGTATTGGCAGCGCCCCGACGACACCGCGCGCGTCATGACGGCCAGCGGCTACCTGCGCAGCGGCGACATCGGCGTCATCGACGACAGCGGTGCGCTGCGCCTGGTGGACCGCAAGAAGGACCTGATCTTCGTCAGCGGCTTCAACGTCTATCCGAATGAGATCGAAGACCTCATCGCGCAGATGCCCGGCGTGCGCGCCTGCGCGGCCATCAGCATGCCCGACGCCAAGGCCGGCGAAGCAGTGAAGGTGGTGCTGGTGAAGTCCGACCCCGACAGCGCCAGCCCCAGCGAGGCCGACGTGCGCGCCTACTGTGCCGCGCACCTTACCGGCTACAAACGGCCGAAGGTGGTGGAGTTTCGCGGTGAACTGCCGCGCACCCCGGTGGGCAAGGTGCTGCGGCGCGCGTTGCGATAGACCCCGGAGCGGCCTGCGGCCGCCTCCCCCCAGGGGGGCGAGCTCGCACCGAGCGAGCGCCTGCGCGCTCGCGAGCGGCTGGCGAGCGCTGTGCGGCCTGCAAGCCGCACAGCGCCGCTGGCGGCCCGGCGAAGCCGGTTCCGCGGCGGTGAACGGTCGCGGTGCGGGAGAATTGCGCGACTCCCTTTTGCACGGTGCACCGATGAAACTGCTGCCTTCCATCCACGAACTGCGCGGCTCGCTCACGGCGCCTGGCGCGCATGAGGCGCTGATTCAGCAGATGTTGGCCTTGGCCGACGGCAACGCTGCGGCGCACGTTTTCACCGCGCGCTTCGATGCGGATGCACTGGGCGCTGCACGGCGCGCCGACGCGGCGCTGGCGCGCGGCGAAACGCTGCCGCCACTGGCCGGCCTGCCGGTGACGGTGAAAGACCTGTACGACATCGCCGGCCGCACAACCATGGCCGGTTCGGTGCTGCGTGCCGGGCGGCCGGCGGCCGCGCAGGATGCCGCGGCCGTGGCTCGCTTGCGCGCGGCAGGTGCGGCCATCACCGGGCTGACGGCCATGAGCGAATTCGCCTTCTCGGGCGTCGGCATCAACCCGCACCATGGCACACCGCGCAACCCCTGCGACCTGGCGGTGGCGCGTATCCCGGGCGGTTCATCGTCGGGCGCGGCGGTGTCGGTGGCGCTGGGCCTGGCCGTGGCCGGCCTGGGTTCGGACACGGGTGGATCGATCCGCGTCCCGGCTGCGCTGTGCGGCCTGGTGGGCTTCAAGAACACGCAGCGCCGCACACCGCTGGAAGGTGCGTTTCCGCTCTCTTTCACGCTCGACACGGTGTGTGCCATGGCGCGGTCGGTGGCCGACTGCCTGGTGGTGGACGGCGTGCTGTCTGGTGCGCCGCTGCAGGTGCCGGTGCGATTGCGCGGCCTGGCGGGCACGCGGTTGGCGCTGCCGCAGACGCTGATGCTCGACGCGCTGCAGCCGGCGGTGGCCAAGGCCTTCGAACGCACGCTGTCCAGGCTGTCAGCGGCCGGTGCGCAGATCGTGCCGCTGCCGCTGCGCGAGCTGGCGGAAATTGCGCAAATCAACGCGCCGGGTGGTTTTTCGGCCGTCGAAGCGTGGGCAACCCACCGCCATGACATGCAGACCCAGCGCGAACGTTTCGACCCCCGCGTGGCCCAGCGCGTGGCGTTGGGTGAAGGCGTGAGCGCGGCGGACTACATCACCATGGTGCAGCGACGGCAGGACTGGATTCAGCGCGTGCAGCGGCAACTGGCAGGCTTTGATGCGCTCATCAGCCCCACGGTGCCGATCGTCGCGCCGCCTGTTGCCCAGCTGCTGCACAGCGACGAAGCCTTTTTCAAGGCCAACGGCCTGCTGTTGCGCAACACCTTTGCCATCAATTTTCTGGACGGCTGCAGCTGCACACTGCCTTGCCACATGGCGGGCGAGTTGCCGGTGGGCCTGATGCTGTCGGCACCTGGCGGCCACGACGCCGCGTTGTTGGGCCTGGCGTTGGCAGTTGAAAGCTTGCTGAACGAATGACGATGCGCCTCTTCGTCCCCGACGCGCTGCGCGCCGGCGTTGAGCTGGCGCTGCCCGAAGGTGCAGCCCGCCACGCCATGGTGCGGCGCGTGCAGCCGGGGCAGCTGCTGCGGCTGTTTGACGGCCTCGGCTGCGACTGGCCGGCCGAGGTGCTGGCGGTGGGCCGCAGCAGCGTCACCGTGCGCGTCGGCATACCGCAAGCCGTGCACCGTGAACTGGTTTTGCAGGTGACGCTGGCGATGGCCATGCCGGCCAATGACCGCATGGATGTGCTGGTGGAAAAGGCCACCGAACTGGGCGTGGCGCGCATCCAGCCGCTGCACAGCGAACGTTCGGTGCTGCGCCTTGCCGGCGACCGTGCAGAACGCAAACGCGCGCACTGGCAGGCCATCGCGCAGGCCGCGTGTGAGCAGTGCGGACGCGCGGTGGTGCCGCAGGTGGCTGCGGTGCAGGGCTGGTCCGACTGGCTGCGCAGCCTGCCTCCGCCCGCCGGCCACAGCACGCGCTGGCTGCTGAGCCTGCAGCCCGGCGCGTTGCCGGTTGCGGCACACGGGCTGCCGGCGGAAGCGCTGTGCACGCTCAGCGGCCCCGAAGGCGGGCTGACGGCGGATGAAGAAGCAGCCGCGCGGGCGGCGGGCTTCGTGGCGGTGGACCTGGGCCCGCGCGTGCTGCGGGCCGAGACCGCGCCGCTGGCGGTGCTGGCCTTTGTGGCGTTGAGCAGCGGCACAGGCCATGGAACAAGCAATCGCACGAGCGATGGCGGAAGCGATGGCACAGGCGATGGCACAGGCGATGGCATGAACAACGACATCGGCGGGCCTGTGCTGCAGCATGGTTAACCACTTTGGCTTGTGACCGACACTGGCGCAGGCACAGAATCCCACCCCCACACCACATTCAGGAGACATTCCATGGGCCTGCTCGACTCGGTCATCGGCGCGTTCGGTCAATCACAGGGCGGCACCACGAATGCCAGCACCAGCGGTAGCCAGGCCGACCTCATCGGCTCCATCGTCAGCATGCTGGGCCAGGGGTCGGGACACGGTGGCCAGGCCGGCGGCGAGGGCGGCGCACCGGGTGGCATGGGCGGCATCGGTGGCCTCATCGGCCTGGTGGCCAAGATGCAGCAAAGCGGCCTGGGTGATGTCGCCAGATCGTGGATCAGCACCGGCGACAACTTGCCCGTTTCACCCGACCAATTGGGCGGCGTGTTGGGCCAGGGCACCGTGTCGAACATGGCGCAGCAGCTGGGCTTGAACTCTGGTGACCTGCTGTCGCAACTGAGCCAGATGCTGCCGCAGGTGGTGGACAAGCTGACGCCGCAGGGCCAGATTCCGCAGGGTGACATCGGCGGCATGCTGGGCGGTTTGTTGGGCGGCCCCGGTGCCCAGGGCGGCGGCCTGGGCGGCCTTGCCGGCATGCTGGGCGGGCTGCTCAACAAGCGTTGAGACGGCTCGCGTTCAGCGCCCGGGTCAGACCAGCCGGCGTGCAAACGCCGGGTTGATCCGCACCCAGGCGGCGGCCGCGAATGAAGGCAGCGTTGCCACGCAGCACCAGATGAAGAACTGCGTGTAGCCAAGGTGGCTCTGCAGCCAGCCGGCCCACATGCCGGGCAGCATCATTCCGAGCGCCATGAAGCCGGTGCACAGGGCGTAGTGCGCGGTCTTGTGAACGGCCGAGCCATCTGCCCCGCCCGCCACCATCAGCATGAACACCATGTACGCGGTGAAGCCAAAGCCGTAGCCAAACTGTTCCACCGCCAGCGCCGCGCTGACCACCACCACGCTGGTGGGCTGCGTCATCGCCAACAGCACAAAGAGCAGATTCGGCGCGTGCATGCAAATCATCAGCGGCCACAGCAATCTCTTCAGCCCGCCGCGTGAGATGACCCAGCCACCGAGCAGCCCGCCCAGCGTCAGCGCGATCACGCCCACCGTGCCGTAGGCAATGCCCACGTCCTGCGTGCGCAGACCCAGTCCGCCCGCCGCGCGGGAGTCCAGCAGAAACGGGGTGACAAGCTTCAGCAACTGCGCTTCTGCAAAGCGGTACAGCAGCAGAAAAGCCAGGATGCGGCCGATGTCGGCCTTCTTGAAGAAGACCGCAAAGACCTTGAAGAAGTCAGCCCGGAAAGTGGCGCTGGCCGTGGCATTCCGGGGTACCGGGCCATCATCCAACGGCCGTGGCAGCGCCCACAGATGCAGCAGCGCGGCGCCCGCGAACACCGCCGCCAACAGCCAGAACACCCACGTCCACGCCAGCACCACGCTGCCCTGGCTTTCAGCCCACCAGCCCGCCAGGTAGACCAGGCCGCCCTGCCCGCCCAGCATGCTCAGGCGGTAGAAAGTGCTGCGCACACCAACAAATGCAGCCTGCATGGGCTGCGGCAAGGCCAGCATGTAAAAGCCGTCGGCCGCGATGTCGTGCGTGGCCGACGCAAAGGCCATGAGCCAGAACATCGCCAGCGTCATCTGCAAGAACTTCGGCCCCGGCAGCGTCAGCGCGACGAGCGCAAAGGCCACGCCCACCGCAAACTGCAGGCCGACGATCCAGCGCCGCTTGCTGCCCAGCAAGTCCACCAGCGGGCTCCACAAGGGCTTGATGACCCAGGGCAGGTAGAGCCAGCTGGTGTAGAGCGCGATCTCTGTATTGCTAACGCCCAAATTCTTGTATATGACGACGCTGAGCGTCATCACCACCACATAGGGCAGGCCCTGGGCGAAGTACAGCGTGGGGATCCAGCGCCAGGGCGATGTCGATTTGATGAGGCCAGTCATGGGCGCGATGTTCACACGGCGGAGCCGCGCGCACGTTGTGGCGCCGCCGTCAGAAGCTGTACGACAGGTTCAGCCCCGCTGTGCGCGGCGTGGTCGTGATCAGGCGCCGGGCGTGGCGCGCGCGCCGCGTCCGTTGGTTATCCCGTATGGGCCGTATCGCGGCCGACGGCAACACTGTGAGGGACTGTTTTTTTCTGCGCGCGCAAGACAGCGCCCGCTGCAGGCGCGTTGCGCACGACAACAACACATCACCCATCGAGGAGAACCCCGAATGCAGCTCAGGACAGTGAAGCTCAGGACATGGCTCGGTAGCTTCGCGCTGCTGGGCCTGGCCACCCACGCCACGGCGCAAGTGAATACCGAACGGGTCGAGATCACCGGCTCCAGCATCAAGCGCATCCAGGCCGAAGGTGCGCTGCCGGTGCAGATGATCAACCGCGCCGAGATCGAACGCGCCGGCATCGTCAGCGCCGAACAGCTGGTGCTGCGCATCACCGCCAATGGCACCGGGGCCGACAACCTGTCGTCCAACGTCGGCATCCAGCTGGGCACCACCGACCGCAACAACAACGGCAATTCAAGCGCCAACCTGCGTGGTCTGGGCGCCAACAGCACGCTGGTGCTGCTGAACGGCCGGCGCGTGTCCACGCACGGCGCCAAGGGCAACGCGGTCGACCTCAACTCGATCCCGCTGGCGGCGGTGGACCGGGTGGAAGTGCTGAAGGACGGCGCGTCGGCCATTTACGGCACCGACGCCATCGGCGGCGTCATCAACTTCATCCTGCGCAAGGACTACGCCGGCTTTGAAGCATCGGCCTTTGTCGACGCCACGCAGGAAGGCGGCGGCAACGTCTATCGCGCGTCGCTGCTGGGCGGCCTCGGTAACCTGGCAAGCGACCGCTACAACGTCATGGCCAGCCTGACGCACGACCGGCAGGAAAAGTTGGGCGGCTACGGCGAACGTTCTTTTGCCAACGGCTACCAGCCCGCGCGCGGCCTGTCGCCCGACACCACGGGCACGCCTTTCGCCACGCAGACCGGCTCAGCCGGCACAGCGCTGGGCTCCACCTACACGCTGCCCAGCACCGGCACACAAACCTACAACCGCGCCAACCTGCTGAGCTTTCAGGGCGCTTGCGACAGCGTGCCGTTCATGTCGCAGTACCAGTCGGCGCTGTGGGGCAGCCCGGGTGCGGCCCGGGGCTGCGCCTTCGACTACGGCGGCGCTGCGGTGCTGATCCAGCCCGTGGAGCGCACCAATCTCGTCAGCCGCGGCACCTTTGCGATCAGCAACGACCATTCGGTATTTGCAGAAGTCACCGCTTCGCGCAGCAAGGCCACCAAGAGCTTCGAGCCCTACCAGATCACCACCACCGGCGGCCTGGCCGGGGCGCAGTACCCGGTGGGCGGGCCGTACTACCAGGACCTGTCGGCCTTCATCCCCAGTTTCAACCGGACGCTGAAGATCGCTTACCGCTGGCGCTGCGAGTTGTGCGGCAACCGCACCATCGAAACCACCACCGACGCCTACCGGCTGCTGGTGGGTGCCGAAGGCGTGGTCCTTGGCAACTGGGACTACAAGATCGGCCTGTCCACCGCCGGCAGCAAGGCCGGGTCCCTGCTGGTGGGCGGCTACTACTACACCGACGTGATCAACAGCGCACTCGGCAGCGGCCTCATCAACCCCTGGCTGCTGCCAGGCCAGCAGCAGAC
>JAYSYB010000494.1:0-10994 GCA_043716775.1 Rubrivivax sp. | reverse complement strand
ACTGCGCCACCGATCGCATGGCCACTTCGGCGCTGGGCAGGACGTGGTTGTTGGTGATCAGCAGCCCCGGCCCGATGAGGAAGCCGGTGCCCCAACCGACCTGCCGACCCGACGGCTCATGGATGGCGATCCGCGCCACCGCTTCTGCAGCGCGCGCGCCGCGAGCCAGGTAGTTGGCGTCTTGCAGTTCATTGCCGAGGATGATGCGTTCAAAGACCAGCTCGGCCTCGTCCTCGTCACCCAGGCTCTCGCTCAGAAACTGGCGCCGCCGCGCCAGCTGTTCCGGGCTGGTCAGCTCTTCAGGCGTCCGGTTGTGAGAACGCGAAGCCAGCGCTTTCAGGTCTAACGCCGCTGCCCTGACGCGGGCTTTTCCGATGCGTTCGAGCAGCGTGTTCACAGTTGGGGTGGTTCCCGGCAGCAGACTGGCTGCGCAGACTGTGAACAGCAAGCATCAACCGTGCATCCGCACAGTTGTGTATGTCGGCTGCCGCCGACTTTGAAGAGATCTTGCGTCGCGGGGTTGCAGGCGCAGCGGAGCGCCCTCAGTCAACCGGCGAGTCAACGAACTGGATCGCCTTGCTGGCAACGAGACGGTTGAAGTCGGAGATCGGCATGGCCGCCGACCCGCGCGTTTCACCGTCGGCCCAGCTGATCGTGGCGTCCATCGCGGTCTGGTCCACCTCGCAGGCCCCAGGCCGGATGACGACGTTCGGGCCGTCCCCTTCGCGGTATTCCACCTTGCCGGTGATGTGTGCTTTCTGGCCCATGGCGATTCCTCTGCTTAAACAGGATGGCGGGACGGCGCGTCCTGTTGCGGACGATCCATCCGCAACATCGTGCGGGTTGCGTGGGCGGTGTGTCGGTTCGCTGGCGAACACCTGAGCCGCCTTCGACACCCTCGACATCCCGCACGACAACCTGATCGGAGTGCCCCGGAAACGGCCGCTGGTTTGTTGGTGCCGATCTCTCGCAACAGGGTGCTAGCCCGTGTGGCCGAACACCGGCTGGGCTTGCCGCGTTGCTGCTGATCAGTCTTTGACTTTCTGCATCAACTGCTTGTTCACAAATGCCCACACCATGCGCGACGCATCGGGCCCGCGGCCGTCGCCGTAGGGCAGCTTGGATGCGCCGCCGCTCCAGGCGTGGCCCAGGCCCGCAATCTCGACTCGCGTGACGACAAGCTGACCCTGTCTCTTGTAGTCCGCCACGGTCATCGGGTAGCGCTGGCCGCGCTGCACATTGCGCGGCGGGCCAGAACGGGCCCCTGCCGCAGCAGCCCACAGCTGCGCGGCAGCCTGGCCATTGCGGGCCGAGACCACGCGGTCGGCGGAGCCGTGGATCACCAGCAGCGGTGGCCATGAGGTGCCGGTCCCCTCTGGCGTGCTGGGCAGCGCGTGGACAAGCGGCCGCGTGCTGCGCCGGCCTTGCATGGCGCCCAGCGCCGACAGCGCGGAATGCGCTGCGCCCGGCGCAATTCCCGAATGCATTGCGACGGCCTTGAAGCGCTCGGGGTGGCGCGTCGCCACCAGCGCAGCCATGCTGGAGCCGGCCGAAAGACCCGCAATCGCCACCCGCTCGCGGTCTGCTGCGTGCAGGAGGCAGACTTGGCCGATGGCGCGCAGGATCAGCGCCACCTCCTTGAGGGCACGTCCCGTCCGGATGTCAAACCAGTTCCAGCAACGTTGCGGATTGGCCAGACGGTCTTGCTCGGGGTACAGCACCATGAACCCTTCGCGCGTGGCCACCGCGTTCATGCCTGTGCTCTGCGCAAAACCTGCTGCATCCTGACCGCAGCCATGCAGCATCACGAGCAGCGGCAGCGTGTCACCCGCGTCCGCTTTCAGCCGCGGCGGGCAGAAGAGCGCGTAGCGCAGAGCGCCCTCCGCGCCAAGGGCTATACCGGTCGTCCAGCCCATCGGCTGCGCGGGCTTTGCGGGTCTCGCTGTCTTTGCCGGCGCTGCTGCGCCCTGCCTTGGCTTGACACCCTCAGCCCTTTTCTTCAGCGGTGCAGACTTCAGCACTTGCCGCACACTTTTGCGGGTAGCCTGCAAGCCACTGCGAGCCAGTGAGGTCATGCCGCGCTCAAAGAAGCGGGCCCAGCTTGCGGTGCGCAGTCGTTTTGCCATGCGAGCCATTCTGCAGCCAGGGCTGTGCACCTTGGGCTTGACAAGGCTTCAGCGGCGGATGCGCGACTTGGCTGAGGCAGGAAGATAACGCGTCAACCGCGGTGACAGGCCAAGCTGGGTCCCGTCCTGCCTCGTTCCTCACCCACAGCCCGCAGGCCCTTGCGCCAACAGCTGCCCAGGCGCCTCGGCGGCCTTGCAGGCGCTGGCCGAAATGCGCTTCAACCCCAGCGAACTGGCGTGGACCGCAGAGACCCGGGCTGCGACATCATCGTCAGCGACAGGCGCACAGAAGGCAGCGTGCGCTGCTGGCGCGGCTGCTGCAACGGGTGGCGTTTTGCCGCTGTGCCGCGGGCCCCAGTGCGGCAGGTCACCCGCACCGTGCGCGGTTCGGCGCGGGCGCGTGAAGCCGATAGGCCAAAGTCCGCGGCACGGCCTGCAGGCCGCCGGTCTCAGGCCGGGACTTCGAGCAGCTGGATCTCGCCCGCCGAAGCGCCGGCGCGCGGCAGTGGGGCTGCCATGGCCTTGGCAGAGCTGGAACCTAGCTCGCCTTGGAATTCGATCACATCGGTGGCCGGCAACGCGCCCATCGCGGCATAGGCCGCTGCCAGGGCCTCGTCGTCGCTGACGGTCTGCACGGCGGGCAGCGCGGGGACTTCTGCCAGGACATCGATGACCGCCGCGGTGCGGTAGGCATCGACCTCGGCTTCAGGGTCCATGTGTTCGCGGTCGAGGATTGCCACCGCCATCTTTGACCGCAGGTTGGCCAAGCCTACCGGCGACCAGTTGGTCACCAGGCCTTCGAGCTGTTCAAGTGCGCGCTCCAGCACGTCCAGCGGCAGTTTGTGCACAGCCCGCAGGCCCTTCTTCTGCAGCGCCTGTTCGACAAAGACCAGCGGCCGCATCGTCTGCCGGGTTTCGGGCAGTTCTGACAGCAGCGTGCCCAGCTGTTCCAGCACCAGCGTCAATTCGTGCTTGTCCTTGCGCTGCGTCACGTCTTCGCGGCTGCCTTTCTTCGGCTTTTTCTTGGGCCCGGCTTCGACCTTGGGTTCCAGCACGATCTGCAGGCCCGAGTCGTCACGCCGCAGGGCAAGGTCGTGCCTAAAGAAGGCAGCAACCGCTTGACGCAGTGGGTCCAGTAACTTGAAGATGGCGCTCATACAGGTTCAGGCAAAGAAACGGGACAACCCGGAAAATAGACGATGTAGCCAGCTTGTCGGTGCAGTATTGACGTGGCTTGAGTCAAGGTTGTGACCAATGGCGTCAGCGCCCGGTCGAGCGGGGCATCAAGTTGGCATCACGCAGGTCATGCCAGGCAGGTGCGGTTCTTGCCGGTTCGCTTGGCTTCATACAGCGCATCGTCGGCGCGTTCAAGCGCAGGCTCCAAGGCTTCACCCTTGCGCCACGCGGTGACGCCCGCAGAAAATGTCACAAAAACCTCGCGCCCGTCGTGCAGGAACAGGGCTTTTGTAAGACTGCGCTGCAGGCGCGTCAGCACCTGGCTCGCGTCATTCACCGCCGCACCGGGCATCAGCACCACAAACTCTTCGCCGCCAAAGCGCGCCAGATGGTCAACCGGGCGCAGCCGAGCGCGCATGGCTGCGGCCAGCGTCTGCAGCGCGAGGTCGCCCGCCGCGTGGCCCAGCGTGTCATTGAGCCGCTTGAAGTTGTCGATGTCGATCAGGCCCACGGACATTGCGGTGCCCGCTTCGCGCTGGCAGCGCGCGCTTTCGATCTCGAAGGCCTGCATCAGGCCTCGCCGGTTGGACACCTGCGTCAGCATGTCGGTAGAAACTTCACCCGACAGGCGCTTGAGTTCTCCTTCCAGTTCGCGCACCCGCGCTTCAAGCGCAGCGGCCTGGTTGCCGTCGGCCTGCAAGCGCTCTTGCGATTGCGCCACGGCAACCTGCACCGTGCGCGCGTCCTCCAGCATCGCCTGCACCACGCCGGCCAGACCTTCGAGCGTGTCGGCCTGTTCAATCTCGTTCGCGTGCTGCGCCGTCACCTGCTGGAAGCGGCCCGCGTGGGTACCGAGGTCGGCCACGCCCTGCAGCATGTCGTGGATCAGCTGCTTGAGGGTCGCGCGGGCGGCGCGGCGGTCACGGTGCACACGCTGCTGGCGCTGGCGCGTCTCAGTCAGCATCACGGCGGCAGAGCGCAGACCCCGCAGGCTGATGTCGTTGCCCAGCGCTTTCTGCAGACCCTGGCACTGGCCTTGGGCCCAGCTGTCGTCTTCAGACAGTTCGACCATGCCTTCACTGAGTTCACGGCACAGCTGCACGAGCTGGTTCGCCTGGCGGTGCCCCTGCCCCAACTGGCGTCGTGCCTGCTCGCACAAGGCCGTGATAGCGGCCACGTGCTGGGGCAGCGCGCCTTCGCGGGCTACTGCGTCAGCCTGTGCGCCAAGCTGGCTGGCCAGTTCAGCGGCGCGGGGCTCATGGGCAGGCAGTGCAACACGCAGCGTGCTCTCAAGCGCGGCCACCAGCGACGGCCATCGGCCGGCGGCTGCATGGGGCAAATCGGCGGCCGAAGCTTCGTCCAACCCGCCGGCTTCTGCCAACGGGGTGGTGGGCGCCGCGTCGTTCGCCTGTGAGGCGACGAGGTCCGGGGTGGTGTCGGACTCCCAAACCGCCATCAGCGCTGACAGCCGCTGCTGCAGGCGGTTGGCATCGCCGCGGCTTCCGTCCAGCAGGCGTCGCAAGCTTTCCTGGCGCCGCACCGCCGTCCACTGGCGGCCGCCGCGCTGCAGGTTCATGGCCAGCCGGTCCACCAGCTGCGCCCAGGCCGTGTTCGTTGCCAGGGACGTTGCCAAGGCAGAGGCCGTGCCCGCATTGAGATCGGCCGTCAGCGCCGGCTGCTGGCCACTTTCTTCGGCGTAGGCACGGGCATAGTTTTCGGGGGTGGGCTCCAGGCGGGCCGCACCCAACCGCCGCAACGCGCCCTTGGCCAAGGTGGCTGCGCTGGCGCGCAGCGCCTCCGTCGTCAAACCCACGTCTGTCCCGGTGGCTACCGCTTGGGACGGCCGCTGGCCACACGCGGCAGGTCGGTGCCGCCCGCGTCGCCGCTAATCGCCGTGCCGATCCACGGCGCCTTGCGCGGCAACACGGTTTGCTCCAGCCAGCGCTGCAACTCTTCAGCCGGCACCGGGCGGCTGAACAGGAAGCCCTGCATCACGCCGCAGCCCAGGCGGTGCAGCACCTCCATCTGGCGCAATGTCTCCACGCCTTCGGCCACCACGCGCAGGCCCAGCGAGCGCGCCAGCGCGATGATGGCCGTGACCACCGCCGAACTCTGTGGCGTGATGCCAAGGTCGCGCACAAAGCTGCGGTCGATCTTGAGTTCAGAGATCGGCAACGTCGTCAGGTAGGCGAGCGACGAATAGCCGGTGCCGAAATCGTCGATGGATATCTCGACGCCGATCTCGTTCAGGCGGTGCAGCGACGGGATGACGTTCTGCAATTCCTTCATCAGGTTGTCTTCGGTGATCTCGAGGTGGATCACCCGGTGCGGCACGCCGTAATGACTGACGCACTGGTGGATGTGCTCGACGAGGTCGGTGCGCTCGAAGAGCCGGCTGGGCATGTTGACGGCGATGGAATCGGCAAAACCAAAGGCGTCCTGCCACACCCGCGCCTGGCGCGCTGCTTCGCGCAAGGCCCATTCCGACATCGGCACGATCAGGCCCGTGTCTTCGGCCAGCGGGATGAATTCAGCCGGAGGCACCAGCGTGTTGCCGCGCTGCCAGCGCATCAGCGCTTCCGCGCCCACCATGCGGGCCCCGCGAACGTCGATCTTGGGCTGGTAGTGAAGCACCAGTTCGCCCCGTTCCAGCGCCTTGTGGAGTGCGGTTTCAAGCTCCAGCTTCTGAGGCCCCTGGCCGGCCAGCGTGGGGCTGTAGATGGCCGATGCATTGCGGCCCTGCGCCTTCACCGAATACATCGCGATGTCGGAATTGCGCAGCAGATCGACCACCGAATTGCCGTCGCGGGGATAGATCGCCACGCCTACGCTGGCGGTGACGAAACATTCCTGACCACTGACGAAAATGGGCTCACGCAGGGCGTCCAGCACGCGCTGTGCGACGCGTTCTGCGTCCTGGTCGGCGGCCACTTCGGGCAGCAGCGCGACAAATTCGTCGCCACCGAGCCGGCCCACTGCTTCAAGTGAACGGTGCGACCGCACGCCAACAGCTTCCAGTGCGCCCTCCATGACCTGGTCGCTGTGGCGCACACAGGCCCGCAGGCGGCGGCCCACTTCCACCAGCAACTCGTCCCCGGCGCCGTGGCCGAGTGTGTCGTTGATGACCTTGAAGCGGTCCAGGTCGATCAGCAGCAGCGCAAACTGATGCTGCATGCGACGCGCCTGTTCCAGCGCACGTTCGGCGCGCCAGATCAACTGGCGCCGATTCGGCAGGCCAGTGAGCGCGTCGAAATTGGCCAGCTGGCGGATCTTGTCTTCAGCTTGGCGGCGGTCGGTCACGTCCTGCACGATGCCGGAATAGCCCGCGCCCTGGCCGTGTTCAGTGAACTCGGGTTCGGCTTCGGCATGGATGATGCGCTGGCGTCCGTCCAGCAGGACGATGGGCACGTCGGTGGTGACCACCGAGGTGTGCCGCAAGGCGTCGTGCAACTGCCGCAGCAGCACGCGGCGGTCGTCTTGCGGCACCATGCGCAACAGCACGCGCAGGCTCAACCGTTCATGCGGGCCGAAACCGAAGACGCGCAGCGCCTCGGGCGACATCAAGAGGCCGCCACCGGCGCGCAGCCAATCGAAACTGCCCATGCGTGCCAGGTCCTGCGCACGGGCCAGCTTGCTCTTGCTGCGCTCGAGTTCGATGCGCGTGCGCGAAGCGCGCAGCAGGTAATGCAGGCGCCCGGCCAGCAGGCTCCATTGCGTGGCCTTGACGAAGAAGTCCGTGGCGCCGGCCTCATAGGCCCGCGTGATGGATGCATCGTCGTCCAGGCCCGTGAGCATCAGGACCGGGATGTTCTCGAAACCTGGCATCAGGCGCAACGCGCGGCAGGTGTCGAAACCGTCAAGGCCGCCGGGCATCATGGCGTCGAGCACGATGATGTCGGGCGCGCGTTCGCGCAGCAATTCCAGGGCTCTTTCACCGCTGCCGGCTTCCACCAGTTTGAAGCCCCGTTCGCGCAGGGCCAGCGCCGTCAGCAACAGGTTGACATCGTCATCATCGACGAGCAGCACTTCGGGCTGCACGGGCAGGCTGGCGTCGGCGAATGGGTGCGTGGGCGTCATCGGCGGCACTGGACTCAAGCGCGCAGGATAGCGGTTACGGCTTGCAACGCAGATTCACCTTCGGAGATAAGTCGCGATATGTCGGCCTGCAGCGCCGACGTGTCGCCCTGGCGCAGTTTGAGTTCGACGTCGGCACAGGCCCCGGCCAGCGACAGCGCACCAACACTGGCCGACGACGACTTCAGCATGTGGGCTATACCGGCCACCACGGTGGGGTGTTCGGCATCGCGCTCGTCCTGCAGTTGCGTCAGCATGCGCGCCAGTGAAGTCTCAAAGGCAGTCAGCACCCGGGTCACCACACCGTGGCGGCCATCGGGGTCCAGTTCGCGCAGGCGCGCCAGGGCCGTGGCGTCAAGGCTGACGGTCGCGGCTGGCGGCGCGGGGGGCGGCGCGGGTGGATTCGGCTGAGGAGTCATGGTCGGCGGAGGATAACAACGGAGAACGCGGGCCAGTAGGCTGGCGCGAACGCAAGGTGCGTCTGGCAGCAGTCCGCCCGCACTCAACTGGCATTTTTTCGGCCCCGCCCGCTTGAACTTGAGGTGCAGAGGCCCACCCCGCGGTCCGTACAATTCCGCAAATGCCCACTCCCTGCACGACCTGCTTGCACCGAAGACTGGTCGGAACCGGTGCCGCCGCGATGTCCCTGTTGGGTGGCTGCAGCGACTTCAGCGGTGGGTCCATCGTCACCACCGGAACCGTCGGCTGGATTCTCATCGCCTTCGCAGTGGCGCTGACAGGCGCATTGGTTGCCGGCCTGGCCTACACACTGGGTGCACTGCGCGCCCGGTTGCAAAACCAGAGCGCCCTGCGCGCTGCCCGCGAAGCGCTGCGCGAGGCCGAGCAACTGAGCAACGGCATCGCATGGCAAACCGACGCGCAGCACCGCTTGCTGGCTTGGCGCGAGCCGGGCCAGCCGCCGGCCACGGACTGCGCCTTGTTCGACCCGACATCAGCCGACCCCGCGCTGATGGACCGCCTGCGCGCCGGCCAGTCTTTCAGCGACTTGCGACTGCACGGGAGCCACCGCCAGGCTGACAGCTTCGGCTGGGCGCTGTGTGGTGTGCCGCGCAGCGACGATGAAGGCCGCTTTGC
This sequence comes from Rubrivivax sp., assembly GCA_043716775.1. Classification (GTDB taxonomy): domain Bacteria; phylum Pseudomonadota; class Gammaproteobacteria; order Burkholderiales; family Burkholderiaceae_C; genus Rubrivivax. The sequence goes on along the minus strand of JAYSYB010000494.1, from coordinate 2,523 downwards.
TGGCTTTGTGGGCAGCGCGCGGCCCACCGATGAAGACGATGCGATGCAGCTGGCCGCCAGTGCGCTGGTGCCGCTGCTGGCGGCCAACCCGCTGCCCTGCGTGCTGGCCCTGATGACGCCCGAAAGCTGGCGGGTTCAAAAGATCAACCCGGCCGCCCAGGCGTTTTGGCCGCATCTGGCGGCGGGAAGCGCCCTCGTTGATGCGTTGGCCCGGTTGCCGGCGCCCGTGGCTGCAGGCGTTCAGTCGCTGGGCCTTGCAGGCGTCGCGGATGCGGTCGATGTGCAAGGCTGGCGCATCAGCCTGCTAACGATGACGATGCGCGGAACCCCGCCGCTGCGCGGCCCGCACGCATTGCTGCTGTCGGGTTTGAACGAAGAGACACCCGGCGCGCAGGCCAATGCGCGCGACAGCGACACCACCACCTTCACGCTGTCGCATGACCTGCGGGCGCCGATCCGCGTCGTTGAAGGTTTCACGCGCATCGTCAAGGAAGACTACGGCCGGCTGCTTGATCGCGTCGGCAACGACCATCTCGACCGGGTGCTGGGCGCGGCGGCGCGCATGAACCTGATGATCGACGCGCTGCTGACGCTGGCGCGCCTGTCGCAGCAGCCGCTGGCGCGGCAGCGCGTCAACCTTTCGCAGCTGGCCGGCTTTGTGATGGACGACCTGCGCCGCAGCGCGCCTGACCGCGTGGCCGACGTTGACATCGAAGCCGGCCTGTCCGCCTGGGGCGACCCCACGCTGCTGCGACTGGTGCTGGAAAACCTGCTGGGCAACGCCTGGAAGTACAGCGGCCGCAGCGCCGTGACGCAAATCTCGCTGCACAAGGTGCCACACGGTGAGTCCACGGCGATGGTGGTGCGCGACAACGGCGCCGGCTTCGACATGCGATCAGCCGACCGCTTGTTTGGTCTCTTCCAGCGGCTGCACAGCGCCAATGACTTCCCGGGCCACGGCGTGGGCCTGGCGTCGGTGCGGCGCATCGTGCAACGCCATGGGGGCGAGATCTGGGCCGAAGGCGAACCCGGCCGTGGCGCATCGTTTTACTTCACGCTGTCCAGCTAAAGCGCGGCCAGCCGGTCAGCCAGTCCGGGCCAGCTCTTCCACCGCAGCCAGCAGGCGATCGGCCTGCACGGCCACGGAATGCTTTTGCTCATCGGCCAGCCGTTGCAGGCGCTTGAAAGCATCCGCGCGCGACAGCGAAAAGCGGTGCATCAACACCCCCACCGCCAAAGGCACGGGGTCGGTCAGCGGGTCGGTCAGCGGGTCAGGCAGCCGGTCAGTCAGCGCGCCCAGCCTGGCCTGCGACGCCACAGCCGCTGCACCCTGCGCAGCCACCGGCATCGACAACGGCTCGGCGCTGCCCTTGCGCAACTGCGCAAAAGCGGCTTCCACCGCTGGCACGATCTGCCCCACATCCAGCGGCTTGACGAGGTAGGCCAGCGCGCCCAGTGACTTCACGGTGGCCAGCGTGGCCTCGTCGGCAAAGGCCGACAGGAACATGAAAGGAATGGCATAGGCGTCGCGCAGCGTGGCCGCGACATCGAAGCCGCTCTTGCCTTCCATGCGGATGTCCAGCAGTGCCAGTTCGGGGCGGTGTTCACGCGCCAGCAGAATGGCGTCGTCGCCGTTGTCGGCGTCGATGACCTCGAAGCCCGCCTGCGCCAAGCCATGCGTCACCGTGGCCAGCACCAGCCGGTCGTCATCGACGACCAGGATCCGGCCCTTGCTGGCCGAGGTGCCGGATGGCATGCCGACGGTGTGCCTGGCGGCTGCTGGGACTGCGCTCATGCCGCGGATTGTGGCTGATCGCTCTTGTCGGTCTCAGGCGGTGCGCGTACCGAAGGCGGCCGCAGTTCAACCTGCGCCACCACGTCGGCACCCTCTTGCCACAGCGACAGGGTGGCGCTGCGACGCGGCAACAGCGCGCGCACCAGGCCCAGGCCCGCCACACCGCTGCGCAGCTTGGACAGGTCAAACCCCGGCGGCAAAGTGGCCGCACCCTGAATGCGAACGCAGATGCCGTCACCCTGCGCCGACAAGGTGCAGCGCAGTTCATCGCCGGTGCCATGCTTGATGGCGTTGGTCATGAGCTCATTGAGCGTGAGCGCCACCGGAATGGCCTCGGCTTCGGGCAATTCATGCAGCACGTTGCCCACCACCTGCACCGTGATCGCGCGGCCAAAAGTGCGCTGCACTGATTGCGAAATCGCCCGCAACAAAGCGGCCGCCGCCAGCGGGCCACTGGCGCCCACCTGCAGGCCGTAAACCTGGGCGATGGCCTGGACCTGGCTGACGGCGTCGGCCAGCACCGCCGCCACTTCGGGGTGGCGCGTGGCCGTCTGTTGCAAGAGCCCGGCCACACCTTGGAGGTTGTTCTTGATGCGGTGGTGGACTTCGCGCACCAGCACTTCGCGCTGTGCGATGGCCGCCTGCAGGCGCGCCACTTCGGCCGCGCGCTGTTCCGTCACGTCGGTGGCCACCAGCAGCAGCTGGGTGGCCGAGCCGGCGCCTTCGTC
>JAYSYB010000493.1:0-3638 GCA_043716775.1 Rubrivivax sp. | reverse complement strand
GGGCGGATGAACCGCCGGGAATCACGGCCTTGAGCTTGCGGCCGTTGCGCACACCACCAGCCAGTTCCAGCAGCTTGGGGAACGGCGTACCGAGTGGGACTTCAAAATTACCGGGCAGGTTGACATCGCCCACCACGCTGAAGATCTTGGTGCCGCCGTTGTTGGGCTTGCCGCATTCGAGGTACTTCTGGCCGCCGTGGTTGATGATCCACGGCACGGCCGCGAACGTCTCGGTGTTGTTGATCGTCGTCGGCTTGCCATACAGCCCAAAGCTGGCCGGGAACGGCGGCTTGAAACGCGGCTGGCCCTTCTTGCCTTCCAGGCTCTCGAGCAGCGCAGTTTCTTCGCCGCAGATGTAGGCGCCAAAGCCGTGGAAGGCGTGCAGCTGAAAGCTGAAACTGCTGCCCAAGATGTTGTCGCCCAAGAAGCCCGCCGCACGCGCTTCGTCCAGCGCTTCCTCAAAGCGTTCGTAGGCTTCGAAGATTTCGCCGTGGATGTAGTTGTAGCCGACCTTGATGCCCATCGCGTAGGCAGCGATGGCCATGCCTTCGATGACGATGTGCGGGTTGTAGGCCAGGATGTCCCGGTCCTTGCAGGTGCCCGGCTCACCTTCGTCGGAATTGCAGACCAGGTACTTCGGGCCTGGATAAGCGCGTGGCATGAAGCTCCACTTCAGGCCGGTCGGGAAACCCGCGCCGCCTCTGCCGCGCAAGGCACTGAGCTTGACTTCGGCGATGACCTGATCCTGTGTCATGCCCGTTTCATTGCCAACCACGCCGTCCTTCGCCAGGACCTTCTTCAGCGCCGAATAACCACCGCGCGCGATGTAGTCCTGCAGACGCCAGTTCTTGCCGTCCAGCCCGGCGTAGATCTGCGCGCCCAGGTGCCGGTCGTGGAAGCAGGTCTCAACGCCCCGGGCCTGGAATTTCGACAGGTCAAGCATGGCTGGCCTTCAACATCTGGAGCAACTCATCAATGCGTTCATGGCTCATGAAGCTGAGCATCTGGCGGTCATTCACCAGCATCACCGGCGCGTCGGCGCAGGCACCCAGACATTCGCTGGGCTGCACGGTGAAGACACCGTCCGCAGTGCTGCCGTAAGGTTCGACGCCGAGTTTGCTGCACACATGCGCCAGCGCCTTGTCACCGTCACGCAACTGGCACGGCAGGTTGGTGCAGACGTTGAGCTTGAACTTGCCCACCGGCTGCGTGTTGTACATGTTGTAGAAGGTGCTGACCTCGTGCACCGCAATCGTCGGCATGCCCAGGTACGCCGCAATGCCATCTTCGTCGGCAATCGACACATGGCCTTGTTCATGCTGCACGATGGCCAGGCAGGCCATCACGGCCGACGCCTTGCCGCTGTCGGGGTACTTGGCCACCTCAAAGGCGAAGCGTTCCAGGGTGCTGGCGGAAAAACTCATCGATCAATCTCGCCGAAGACGATGTCCATGGTGCCGATGATGGCCACCGCGTCCGCAATCATGTGGCCGCGCGCCATTTCGTCCAATGCAGCCAGATGCGAAAAACCCGGTGGGCGGATCTTCAGGCGATACGGCTTGTTGGCGCCGTCGCTGACGAGGTAGATGCCGAATTCGCCCTTAGGGTGTTCCACCGCCGCGTAGGCTTCGCCTTCAGGCACATGCATGCCTTCGGTGAAGAGTTTGAAATGATGGATGAGCTCTTCCATGTTGGACTTCATGTCCACGCGCGAAGGCGGCGCCACCTTGTGGTTGCCGGTAATCACCGGGCCCGGGTTCGCACGCAGCCAGGCCGAACACTGCTGCACGATGCGATTGCTCTGGCGCATCTCTTCGATGCGCACGAGGTAGCGGTCATAGGTGTCGCCATTCACGCCCACCGGCACGTCGAAGTCCATGCGGTCGTACACGTCATAGGGCTGCTTCTTGCGCAGATCCCAGGCGATGCCGCTGCCGCGCAGCATGGGGCCAGTGAAGCCCAGGTTCACTGCGCGTTCTGGCGTGACGACGCCGATGCCCACAGTGCGCTGCTTCCAGATGCGGTTGTCGGTAAGCAGCGTTTCGTAATCATCGACGTTCGCCGGAAAGCGCGCGCAGAAATCGTCGATGAAGTCCAGCAGCGAGCCCTGCCGGTTTTCGTTCAGCGCCTTGATGGCCTTTTCGTTCTTGATGCGGCTGACGCGGTACTGCGGCATGCTGTCCGGCAGGTCGCGATAGACGCCCCCGGGCCTGAAATAGGCCGCGTGCATGCGCGCGCCCGACACCGCTTCGTACATGTCGAAGATGTCTTCGCGCTCGCGGAAGCAGTAGATGAGGATGTTCATCGCGCCGCAGTCGAGGCCGTGCGCGCCCAGCCAGAGCAGGTGGTTCAGCAGCCGCGTCAATTCCGAAAACATGACGCGGATGTACTGCGCGCGCTCGGGCACATCCACGCCCAGCAGCTTTTCGATGGCCAGGCAGTAGGCGTGTTCGTTGGCCATCATCGACACGTAGTCCAGCCTGTCCATGTAGGGCAGGTTCTGGATGTAGGTCTTGCTCTCGGCCAGCTTTTCGGTGGCGCGGTGCAAGAGCCCGATGTGCGGGTCGGCGCGCTGGATGACTTCGCCGTCGAGTTCCAGCACCAGCCTCAACACGCCGTGGGCTGCCGGGTGCTGCGGGCCGAAGTTGAGGGTGTAGTTCTTGATCTCGGCCATGTCAGTGCCGGCCACCGTAGTTGTCTTCACGGACCACACGCGGCACCACTTCACGCGGCTCGATGGTCACGGGCTGGTAGATGACGCGTTTCTTCTCGGGGTCGTAGCGCATCTCGACGTTGCCGGTGACGGGAAAGTCCTTGCGCATCGGGTGGCCGATGAAGCCGTAGTCGGTGAGGATCCGGCGCAGGTCGGTGTGGCCTTCAAAGATGATGCCGTACAGGTCGAAGGCTTCACGCTCGAACCAGTTGGCGGCGCCCCAGATGTCGTTGACAGAATCGACCTGCGGGAAGTCGTCGTCCGCCGCAAATACCTTCAGCCGAACCCGCCAGTTGTGGGTGATGGACAGCAAGTGCGTCACCACGCAATAACGCAGGCCTTCTTGCGGCTCGTTCTTGTAGTCGGAGTAGTCCACGCCGCACAGGTCGATGAGCTGCTCGAAGCGCAGCGACGGGTCGTCGCGCAGTTGCGTGGCCACCGTCAGGTAACGATCAGCGGCGACGCTGATGGTGATCTCACCGCGCTCGCGCTTGAAGGTCTTGAGCGTGTCGCCAAATGCGGCTTGCAATGCCGCTTGCAGAGTGTCGAGCTTCTGGGTCATGGCGAATCAGCGCGCGATCGTGTTTTCACGCCGGATCTTGGCCTGCAGCTGCAAGATGCCGTACAGCAGCGCTTCGGCCGTCGGCGGGCAGCCCGGCACATACACATCCACCGGCACGATGCGGTCGCAGCCGCGCACCACCGAATAGCTGTAGTGGTAGTAGCCGCCGCCATTGGCGCACGAGCCCATGCTCAGCACCCAGCGCGGCTCAGCCATCTGGTCATACACCTTGCGCAGGGCCGGCGCCATCTTGTTGCACAGCGTGCCAGCGACGATCATCAGGTCGCTCTGGCGCGGGCTTGGGCGGAAGAGCATGCCGAAGCGGTCGATGTCGTAGCGGGCCGCGCCGGCGTGCATCATTTC
>JAYSYB010000492.1:0-11048 GCA_043716775.1 Rubrivivax sp. | reverse complement strand
GCCATCAGCGCCGCAGTGGCCCAAGGCAACGGCAAGCGGCCCACCACGCCCGTGGCAGGCGCAGCCGCAGGTGCTGTCGGAGGCGTCGTGGGCAGTTGGGCAGGTGGCATCGTGAAAACAGCGGTCAGCCGCTATTCGACCACAACCGAAACAAATAGAAGGACCATTCAGTCGCGGGGGTGTTCGGGCCGCGCCGCCACTGCGCGAGGTTGGCGACCATCCGCAATGGCGCACAAGCGGATGCAGTCCGCATCGGGCACAACCGGGCGCAGTCCGCCGCATAGACTCGTCCGCCATGACCCCACCACAAACCCAACGCGCGGCGGCTGCCACGCCCAGATCCCTGTCGGGGCTGCTGCCCTTTATCCGCCCCTACCGCGCTCGGGTGGCGCTGGCGGCCCTGTTCCTGGTGCTGGCGGCGGCAAGCACCCTGGCCTTCCCGGTGGCACTGAAGATCCTGATCGACCAGGGCTTCATCGCCACAGACCCCGGTGCGCGCGTCATGGCGCTGCGCGAACACTTCCTGGCGCTCTTTGCCGTGGCTGCCGCACTCGGTGTCTTTTCAGCGGCACGCTTTTACATGGTGAGCTGGCTCGGAGAACGCATCACGGCCGACCTGCGCAATGCCGTCTATGCCCACGTCTTGAAACAGAGCCCGGAGTTCTTTGAAAGCACCAAGACCGGCGAAGTGCTGAGCCGCCTGACCACCGACACCACTCTTGTGCAGACGGTGGTGGGCTCCAGCCTCAGCATGGGCCTGCGCAATGTGGTGATGGGCATTGGCGCGCTGCTGGCGCTGGTGGTGACCAACCCGCTCATCATGACCCAGGTGCTGGGCATCCTGGTGGTGGTGGTGCTGCCCAGCATCTACTTCGGCCGCCGTGTGCGCAAGCTCAGCCGCGCCAGCCAGGACCGGGTGGCCGATTCCAGCGCCATCGCCGCCGAGGTGCTGAGTGAAATCCCGGTCGTGCAAAGTTACGTCCAGGAGGGCCGCGAGGCGGTGCGTTTTAACCGCAGCACCGAAGACGCATTCATCACCGCCCGCAAACGCACCCGCGTGCGGGCTTTTCTGGTCGCCTTCATGATTACCGCCACTTTTGGCGCGCTGCTGTGGGGCCTGTACCAGGGCACGCAAGCGGTGCTGGCCGGGCGCATCAGCGCCGGCCACCTGGGCCAGACCGTTGTCTTCGTCATCATCTTCGTCGGCGCAGTGGCGGTGCTGTCCGAAGTCTATGGCGACCTGCTGCGCGCTGCCGGCGCCACCGAGCGGCTGATGGAGCTGCTGGCCGCCCGATCACCCGTGGCCGACCCCGCCAAACCGCAAGCCCTGCCCGCCGTGCGCGGAGGCTCGGCAGTGGCATTTGAAGGGGTCACCTTCCACTACCCGTCGCGCCCCAACACGGCGGCGCTGGCTGACTTTTCGCTGCACATCAAGGCCGGCGAAACGGTGGCGCTGGTTGGGCCCAGCGGGGCGGGCAAGAGCACCGTGTTCCAGCTGCTGCTGCGCTTTTACGACACCCAGAGCGGCAGCGTGCACATCGACGGCGTGCCGGTGCGCGAAGCCAGCCTGGCTGCGATGCGCCACCGCGTCGGCATCGTGCCGCAGGACAGCACGGTCTTCTCAACCAGCGCCCTTGAAAACATCCGCTACGGCCGCCCGCAAGCCAGTGATGCGGAAGTGATTGCCGCCGCGCGTGCGGCCTACGCGCACGAATTCATCAGCGCCCTGCCCGAGGGCTACGCCACTTATCTGGGTGAACGCGGTGTGCGCTTGTCGGGCGGCCAGCGTCAACGCATCTCCATCGCGCGCGCGATGCTGAAGAACCCACCGCTCTTGCTGCTGGACGAAGCCACCAGCGCGCTCGACGCCGAAAGCGAACGTGTCGTGCAAGCCGCGCTTGAAGCCGCCATGGCAGACCGCACCACGCTCGTCATCGCCCACCGCCTGGCAACCGTGCTGAAGGCCGACCGCATCGTGGTGATGGACGGCGGGCGCATTGTCGATATCGGCACGCACCATGAACTGGTTGCGCGCGGTGGGCTGTATGCGCGGCTGGCGTCGATGCAGTTTGACCTGCGCTACGATGCACTGGAAGCACAGGCATGATCTGTGCCCCCGTTTAGGAGCCATTCATGCGCAGCATCCGCAACGCCCCAAAGCGCCCCATCAACCTGAGCGTCAATGCCAAGGTACTCGACATGGCGCGGGAGCTGGGCCTGAACATTTCGCAAACCGTGGACACACTGTTGACCGAAGAAGTGCTGCGCCAGTACTGGCAGCGCTGGCAGACTGAGAACGCAGAAGCCATCGAGCACTACAACGCGCGCATCGCGAAGGAAGGTCTGTTTTCCGATCGCTACCGAACCTTCATGCGTCCTGCGGCAGACCAGGACGCCGCCTGACGGACCGCGAAGACATGGCGCGTTTTGACATCTACAGCAACCCCTTTGCACCCGAGCTCGGGCAAACGCCCTATCTGCTGGATGTGCAAAACGATCACCTTGGACCTCTGGCTACCCGGATCGTGATTCCAATGCGCAGCATCAAAGGTTTCGGCACGCCGGCCGAGGGCCTGAATCCTACCTTTCAAGTGGAGGGGAAGTCCGTGATCCTGGACACTGCGGCACTGGCGCCGGTACCCAGCGCGCTGTTGAAAAAGCCGGTGCAGCACCTGGGCGGGTCGCGCGATTCGGTGCTCGACGCCCTCGACACCCTGTTCGGAGCCTGTTGAGTTGAACCGCCCCATCCGCCACCCCTACGAAGACCTGATGCGCCACGTGCAGTTGCACGGCGTGGCCAAGGCCGACCGCACAGGCACCGGCACCAAGAGCGTCTTTGGTCACCAGATGCGCTTCGACCTGCGCGAGGGCTTTCCGCTTGTGACAACGAAGAAGGTGCATCTCAAGAGCATCATCCTTGAACTGCTGTGGTTCCTGCGCGGCGACGGCAACGCCAGCTGGCTGCAGGAGCGTGGCGTCACGATCTGGGACGAATGGGCCAGGCCCGACGGCGACCTGGGCCCCGTGTATGGCGTGCAGTGGCGAAGCTGGCCCACGCCCGACGGCGGCCACATCGACCAGATTGCGCAGTTGGTGCAGCAGATCAAGGACAACCCCGATTCGCGCCGTCTGATCGTCAGCGCCTGGAACGTGGCCGCGCTGCCGCAAATGGCGCTGATGCCGTGTCACGCGTTCTTCCAGTTCTATGTCGCTAACGGATTGCTGTCCTGCCAGCTCTACCAGCGCAGCGCCGACATCTTCCTGGGCGTGCCTTTCAACATCGCCAGCTATGCGCTGCTGACGCACATGGTGGCGCAGCAGTGCGCTCTGCAGGTGGGCGACTTCATCTGGACTGGCGGCGACTGCCACCTGTACAGCAACCACGCTGAACAGGTGGCGCTGCAGCTGTCGCGCGAACCCCGGCCTTGTCCCACGCTCGTCATCAACCGCCAGCCGGCGACGATCTTCGACTACGCCCTCGAGGACTTCGAAGTCCAGGGCTACGACCCGCACCCGGCCATCAAGGCGCCAGTGGCGGTGTAGAAAGCGCCAGCCAACGATCAGCGCCCATGACATCGGCAACCTCTGAACTTGTCCTCATCGCCGCCGTGGCGCGCAACGGTGCCATCGGCAAGGACAACGGCCTGTTGTTCCAGGACGCGGTTGACCAGCGCCACTTCCGGCAGTCCACGATGGGCTGCCCGGTGGTCATGGGCCGCAAAACCTGGGATTCGCTGCCGCCGCGTTTCAGGCCGCTGCCAGGGCGTCGCAATGTGGTCGTCAGCCGCAACGCCGCGCTTCGGCTTGATGGTGCAGAGACGGCCGCCAGCCTGGACGAAGCGCTGGCGCTTGTGCAGGGCGCGCCGCGCATCTTCGTCATCGGCGGCGCTGCGCTCTACGCCTTGGCGCTGCCGCAGGCCGAAACGCTCGAACTCACGGAGATCGGGGCCGACTTGGAAGGCGACACCTTCTTCCCGGCATGGGACCGCAGCCGATTCGACGAAGTCTCGCGCCAGCGCGTCGCAAGCACCGGTGCATTGCCCTTCGACTTCGTCAGCTACCGCCGCCGGCGCTGATATTCAAGCCCCCGCCGGCAGCGCCCCAAAGCGCCAGCTCGACACCGACCAGCCCAGCATGCCGCCCGTCTCGTGATAGACAGTCGTGGCGGCTTCGTCTTCGGCCGCGCCCACCGCCACCATCAACGGCAACAGATGATCCTCACTTGGGTGCGCGATGCGTGCAGCGGGGGCCTGTTCCCAGGCCATCAGGCGTTGAAGGCGCATGTTCGGCGGCTGGTGTTCCAGCGTGTCGCGCAACCAGCGGTCGAAGGCCTCCGACGGCGCCGCAGCCTGCGGCCCGCGCAGGCGCAAGTTGTGGAAGCTCAGGCCACTTCCCAGGATCAGCACGCCTTCGTCGCGCAGCGGCTGCAGAGCACGGCCAACTGCCAGGTGCTCGGCCACGTCATAGGGCAGCTTCAGCGACAACTGCAGGACAGGCACCTGCGCGTCGGGGTACATCACCACCAGCGGCGAAAAGGTGCCGTGGTCGTAGCCGCGCTCGGCGTCCAGCGCGGCGTCAATGCCGGCCACCTGCAGCAAGGTGGCCATGCGGTCCGCCACGGCAGGCGCGCCTGGCGCCGGGTACTGCACGCTGTAGGTGTGCGCCGGGAAGCCCGAGTAGTCGTAAATCATCTTCGGCCGCGCACTGGCCATCGCCGTGAAGCGCGGCGCTTCCCAGTGGCCGGACACCGAAAGCACGGCCTTCGGCAGACCGCCGATCTCGCGCGCGATGCCTTTCAGCGACGCCGCGAGCAGCGCCATCGGCGCGCGCATTTCGGGCATCCACGGCCAGGGGCCACCGCCGTGTGAGATGAAGTACGTGGGCAGGCGGACGTTGGGGCCAGGGGTGTGGGTGGTGTTCATCTCTCCAGTTTGCGCGCGCCGTGCGGCGGCGGTGTTCAGTGGATTTGAGTCTCGCGTTCTGCCTGCGCCAATCGGTTGTTCAGCTGCCGCACCAAGTGAGTCAATCATTGGCGGGCGTGCCCCTACCCCGCCATTCTTCCAGCGCCAGTGGTAGCGCGTTCAGGTCTACGCGCGACTCCTGCCACTGCGGCCAGTACCGGGTCAACAGCGCAACGAACTGATCGTTGTGCGGCGGCTCCAGCAAGTGCAGCATCTCGTGAACCACCCCGTACTCGACCAGGACTGGTCCAGCGTTTGACCGGCCCTTCCGGGCCCTGGGCGTAGCGGCGTTTGAAATCGGCCATGAAGGCTCTGTCGTCGATGTCAGCGGCTGGGTACCAGAAACAGGCACCCGTTGGCGTATACCAGGCCCGCACGCTAAAACATGCGCTGCATTTCTTCGCGAGGCAGTGACGTGCCGCTTGTCAGCACCTTGCTTGACCCCGATGCGGCCTTGGTGATCCAGAGTGGTCAAGGGCCAGGGACTGGGCTGGTTTGAACATGGCTCGACTATCATCGTCTTTGCGCCACCCGGCATGGCGATCGCACCCAGCGTGGTCGCCTGCACGGCTATCCGCATGGGGCAGGCGCTGCTGATGTTTCAGGAACCTGCTGCAGCAACCGCAGCGGCATGAAGTGCCGACCACCCGCCCAACTTCTGGATCGAGCGCGGCGTGCAACAGCACTTGGTGTGTGGCACTGAGCATGCCCGCCAGCAAGCCCTGGCCGCCGGCTGCGCACCCAGCCGCGTGCACCGCAGCAGCGGCATGATCCCGCGGCCCGAGTTCTACTTCGCGCCGCCCATTGACCGCATGGCCGAACGCCAGCGGCTGGGGCTGGACGTCGACATGCCGACCACCGTCGTGCTGTTTGGCGGCACCGGTTCGCGCGTCATGAAGCGCATCGCCCAGGCACTGCCGAAGCGGCCGCTGATTCTGCTGTGCGGCCGCAACGCGGCGCTGGCCGAAGAACTGCGCGCCCTGCCTTCCAGCGCGCCGCGTGTGGTGGTGGGCTACACCCCCGATGTAGCGCGGTGGATGCAACTGGGCGACTACTTCATCGGCAAGCCGGGCCCCGGTTCACTGAGCGAAGCGGTGCAGATGAGCCTGCCGGTCATCGTCAAGCCCAACGCTTCAACCAGGCCGCAAGAACGCTGGAACACCGACTGGGTGCAAGCGAATGGCCTGGGTGTCGTCAAACGCAGCTTCAGCGACGTGGCGCAGGCGCTGGACGACGTGGTGTGCGCACTGCCCGCGTTCCAGGCCCGCGTGCGCCGCATGGACAACCAGGCCGTGTTCGAGATTCCGCACATCCTGAACGGTATTCTGCAGGCGCAATCTGTGCAGCCGGGTGTGCGCTCTGCGTCACCCGGCTGACGCGCCCGTGTCATGCCCGCGTCTCATGCCGTGGCGATGATGAACTTCGTGATGCGACGCGCTGCCACGCCCCTCGACCCCATCTCGCAGGGTCTTGTTGACGCGGCCGGAAACGAGGCCGAACCCACGACCGACGCCTACGCCCTGCGTGTGCGCACGGTCTGGATCAGCGACCTGCACCTTGGTACTGGCCGCAGGCCCACAACGACGTGGTGCAGAATCTGCTGCGCAAGGCGCGCAAGGGCACGCGCGTGGTCTTCGTGCCGGGCAACCACGACGAGTTCGCACGCAAATACCTGGGCCACAACTTTGGCGGTGTGGATGTGGTGGAGGAGGCCATCCACGAAACGGCCGACGGCCGCAAGTTGTGGGTGACGCATGGCGACCTCTTCGACGGCGTCATCCAATGCGCCAAGTGGCTGGCCTATGTCGGCGACTGGGCCTATGAACTGGCGCTGCGGTTCAACCGGCACCTGAACTCGCTGCGCGCGCAGGTGGGGCTGTCTTACTGGAGTCTGTCGCGCTACCTGAAGCTCAAGGTCAAGCGCGCGGTCACCTACGTGGGGGACTTTGAATCGGCGGTCGCGCGTGAAGCGCAGGCCCGCGACGTGCACGGCGTGGTCTGCGGGCACATCCACCATGCGGAGATGCGCCACATCAATGGCGTGCTGTATTGCAACGACGGTGACTGGGTGGAGGGCCTGACGGCGCTGGTGGAACATGCCGACGGCCGGCTGGAAATCATCGACTGGGTGCAGCACTGTTTGCAGGCCGCTGCAGGGCGCAGCCCGGGGCAGGCCGTCCAGCCAGATGTGGCGGCTTTGTCCCCTGCAGGCTGACTCCCGGCATTCAGGGCACGCCCTGCCCTTCAAGCGCCTGCCGTGCACCAGGCACCAGTCGCGCCGCAGGCGTGGCCCTGTCTGCTGACCTGCTAACGACCATGTTTACAGGTACAGCCCGCGCACACGAGTTGAGCATGGCCAAGATGGATGTGCGCCAGCTCAGCGCGGACCAGTTTGTCTGGCGCTGGTCGGCCGGTGGCAAACAGCCGGCGGCCCAGGAGCTGACACCACGCTGGCCCGAGGGCTGCCGCGCGGTGGACAACAGCCTCAGCTGCGGCCTGGCGGGCCTGAGCGGCACGATGGCGGTGGACGGCGTGGGAAAACGCTATTCAGCCGCCATGGTCAAGGTGACCTGGCTGGATGGCCAGAGCCGCGCGTACACGCTCACGACGGGCCAGCCGACGGTGCAGCTGTACGGCGCCGCAGATGACCGCCGAGGCATGGACGAAATCGCCCGGGCTTACGGTGTGCTGGGCTGGGAGCACATCCTCACGGGCTACGACCACCTGGCCTTCGTCATTGCATTGCTCTTCCTGGTGGGCTTCAACAAGCGTTTGTTGTGGACCATGAGGGCCTTCACGGCAGCGCACAGCCTGACATTGGCACTCAGCGCCATGGGCTGGCTGGTGCTGCGCCCACCGCCGGTGGAAGCGACGATTGCGCTGTCGATCAGGCTGGTGGCAGGCGAAGCTTTGCACCGGCGCCAGACTTGGTCATGCCGCTGGCCTGCAGCCGTCGCCTTCCTGTTTAGGCTGGTGCACGGCCTGGGGTTTGCGGGCGCCTTGAAAGAGATCGGCCTGCCCGACAACCACCTGCCCATGGCGCTGCTCACCTTCAACCTGGGTGTGGAAGCGGGCCAGATCCTGGTGGTGGCGCTGGCCTTCGCGCTGTGCAAGACGCTGTCGCGATCTCCGTTATGGGGGCGGGCGCGCGCGCCCGCCCTTTACGCCATCGGCGCAATGGCCGCTTACTGGTCCATCGATCGGGTCGCGGCACTGCTCCCATAGCCTGTGTGAAGCCGACTGCATCCCCGAGCTGAACAAGCCTTCTCCGAGCACGGTTGTCCGCACAGCCATCTGCACCGTCACACGCCAATGCGGCACGCGCACCCGCATGTTCCCGACGAGCACCACGCGCATGAGCACTGAAGCGGCCTGCGCCTGCGCAAGTGCAGTACGTTCTATGCGAGATCAATGTGGGTTGCGCGTCGCCTTTCCCCGACTCAGCGATTGCGCCTCTCGTTCAGGCAGCTTGCCGAGCGCCCGCGACGGCACGAACAGGCTCCTGATACGGCTGCCATGACCGCGCCTGCCGCGGCGTAGCAAGCATGAGGCGGGTATGTTGGCTGTGTGAGCGCCTTATGCGGAACGGGCAGCCACGGGGTGTACCCGGTAGCTTGTAGGATGCGACGGGGAGCGCAAGGCATCGCGGCATCATTCGCACGCAGCCGAAAAATCTGGGGTGTGGATGGAGCCTCTGTGGAAGGTCCAGACAGGGCCTCTTATGAAAAGCAACCACTTAGGACCGCATTGAAACTCGCCACCTGGAACGTCAACTCCTTGGCCGTTCGCCTGCCGCAGCTGCTGGGCTGGCTGGCTGCGAATCCCGTCGATGTCATCGTGCTGCAGGAAACCAAACTCACGGACGACAAGTTTCCGCATGCCGAAATCGAAGCCGCGGGCTATGCGGTGCAGTGGTTCGGCCAGAAGACTTACAACGGCGTGGCACTGCTCAGCCGCCTGCATCTGGGCGCGGCGCAGGCGGTGGTGAAGAACATTCCCGGTCTGGACGATGCGCAGGCCCGCGTCATCTGCGGCACGCTGGCCGGCATCCGTGTCATCGGCGCCTATATCCCCAACGGCCAGACACCCGACAGTGACAAGTTCGTCTACAAGCTGGGCTGGCTAGATGCATTGCGTGAATACGTGCGGGCTGAGCTGACCTGCCACCCGAAACTTGTGCTGATGGGCGACTGCAACATCGCGCCCGAAGACCGCGACGTGCACGATCCTGCGGCCTGGGCCGGGCAGGTGCTGTGCACGCCGCAGGAACGCGCGCACTTCCAGGGCTTGCTGAGCTTGGGGCTGGTGGACGCGTTCAGGCTTTTCGACCAACCGCCCAAACCGTGGACCTGGTGGGACTACCGCAACCTGGCATTCCGCAAGAACCAGGGACTGCGCATCGACCACATCCTGGTCAGCGAAGCGCTCCGGCCCCGGGTGGCGTCATGCGTCATTGACAAACTTCCGCGCAAGAACGAAAGGCCCAGCGATCATGCGCCGGTGGTACTGGAACTGCGCATTGACTAAGAACCTATCCGTAAATAGTAAACTACGTCTCCAAGCCGCACGATGCGCGGCGTTGGGGCGTGCAAATGGTTGCAAAGCGGATCGAGTCTTGGGTGGTGTCGGACGATTTCTGGGCTCGCGTCGAGCCGCTTGTTCCCCCGCGCGTGTCGGTCGTGCGCGCTGCGGCGCAACGCCAGCGCAGGCCCGGTGCGGGTCGCCCTCCCAAGCCCGCGCGGCAAGTTTTTGAAGCCGTGGTGTACGTGCTGCGTACGGGTTGCCAGTGGAAGGCTTTGCCCAAGGAGAGATTTGGCAGCGCAAGTGCCGTGCACAAGCGCTTCCTGGAGTGGGAGAGCAGCGGTTTTTTCGAGTCGTTGTGGGTCGCTGGCCTGGCGGAGTACGACCAGCTGGAGGGCATTGCATGGCGATGGCAGAGCGTGGACGCGGCGACGTTCAAAGCACCATTGGCCAAAGAATCCGTCGGACCCAACCCGACGGATCGGGGAAAAAAATGGGAGCAAGCGTCACCTGCTGGTGGACGGACGTGGCGTCCCGTTGTCGATCGTCGTGACAGGGGCGAACGTGCATGACAGCAAGCGGCTTGACCAGGTGCTCACGGGCATCGTTGTCAAGCGGGCGATGCCCACCAAAGCGGCGCCACAAGCACCTGTGTGCCGACGCCGGACACCGCGGCGCGGAGTTGCTGCGCATCATCAAGTGGCATGGCTACATCCCGCACGTCGTGGACCGGCGCCAGGAAGCCGACGCAAAACAGCGCCACCCTGCGAAGAAGGCGCGCCGCTGGGTCGTAGAGGTGTCTCACAGCTGGTTCAACCGACTCCACAAGCTGCTGGTGCGCTACGAGAAGCTACACCGCAGCTTCATGGCGCTGAACCACTTGGCCGCAGCCATCATCGCGTTCCGCAAGGTTCCGCTGGCGGTTGGTATTATTTACGGATAGTTTTTAAATCGCTCCTGATCAGCAAGCTGGTGCAGCCGCACGAACTTTGCGAAGTGAGCAGGGCGAAGCCTGAGAGGCGGCCCGAGCCAAGCGGCCCAGGATGGCGCGCAGATCGAATCTGCGGTTGAACAGGTATTCCACTTGACCGAGGTAGCGAGTCGCGTACTTCTTGTCTTGAAGCCGAAGGCGTGATACGTGCCGGACAGCGACGTCTTGATGTTGCCCAAGACCGTGTTGACGGCCAGGAAGGACGGGTGCCTGGCGCTGACCGCACCGCCTCCGGTGATGTGGTGCTCGTGCAGGATGCCCATGCCACGCACGACGGTGAAGCAGCCCAGGCCGTCGGAGACCAAGGTGGCCGGCGCCGTCCAGCGACTTCTCGGCGAAGGCCTGGATCGACTCCTTGGTGAAGGGTCGCTGTGACAAGCACATCAGGATGGCCTGGCCTGACTCAGTGGTCTGCACGGCCGCCACGAATGGAACCTTGTTGGGCGAGCCGCGGCCAGCCTTGCCGCCGTGCACTTCGCCACCGAGGTGAGCGTCTTCGATTTCGACCCTGCCGGTCAGCTGGCGCCACTGCTCTCGATCAACCATGACCTGCATGATCTTTTGCTTCAGCAACC
>JAYSYB010000491.1:0-3659 GCA_043716775.1 Rubrivivax sp. | reverse complement strand
TCCTCGACCTTCACGCCGTTGGCGCGCAGTGCCGCCAGCAGGGTTTCGACTTCGGTGGCGTCATGCGCCTTGATCTGCACGATGCGGCCGGTGACCCGCGCGGCGTCGGCAAAGACCGGTGGCAACACAGAGTCGGTCTTGAAGCGCAGCATGGTGCTGGCGCGGCCGGCGAGCAGTGACGATGTCTTGTCCAGCGCCACCAGGCGCCCTTGTTTGAGCATGCCGATACGGCCGCACAGCGCTTCGGCTTCTTCCAGGTAGTGCGTGGTCAGCAGCACGGTGTGGCCTTGGCGGTTCAAGCGCGAGACAAATTGCCACAGCGTCTGTCGCAGTTCCACGTCCACGCCCGCGGTCGGTTCGTCAAGCACGATCACCGGCGGCCGGTGCACCAGCGCCTGCGCCACCAGCACGCGCCGCTTCATGCCGCCCGACAGTTGCCGCATGTTGGCGCCGGCCTTGTCGGCCAGGCCCAGCTCGGTCAGCAGTTCGTCGATCCACCGGTCGTTGCCCTTGATGCCGAAGTAGCCGCTCTGGATGCGCAGCGTTTCGCGGACGCTGAAGAAGGGGTCGAAGACCAGTTCCTGCGGCACGATGCCCAGGCACTTTCGCGCTGCCGCGTAGTCGTTGATGACGTCGTGGCCCATCACGGTGACGTGGCCGCTGGTGGCGCGCGCCAAGCCGGCAAGGATCGAGATCAACGTCGTCTTGCCGGCGCCGTTGGGGCCGAGCAGGCCGAAAAATTCGCCCTGTTCGATCTGGAAGGACACGGCGTCCAGCGCCTTGAAAGTGCCACGGCTGCCGGCGTAGACCTTGGTGATGTCGTCAAAACGAATGGCAGGCATGAAGGGAAGCTGAAAAGCAGGGCAAGCAAGCAGGCGCGGGATTGTAGGCAGCCCGTGCGCCAGCCGCCGCTGACAGAATCGGTTCGCCATGGCCACCACCAAAAAACCCCGCCGTACCGCAGAGCGCATCCTTGAAGTGTCGCTGGAGCTCTTCAACCGCTTTGGCGAGCCCAACGTCAGCACCACGCTGATCAGCGCCGAGATGTCGATCAGCCCTGGCAACCTGTACTACCACTACCCTGCCAAGGACGAACTCATCAACGCCCTCTTCGACCGTTATGAGCGCGCGCTGGCTGAGATCCTGCAAGCCGCCGACGGCGTGGAAAACGTCGAAGACGCCTGGCTCTTCTTCCACATGCTCTTTGAGCTGATTTGGGGCTACCGTTTCCTGTATCGCGACCTGAACGACTTGCTCAGCAAGAACCGGCGCCTGGAAACGCACTTCCAGTTCATCCTGAAGAACAAGGCCCGGGCCATGCACGCGCTGCTGGACGGCCTGGCGCGCGGCGGCGCCATGCGCATCACAGGCGCCGAGGCCACGCCCACCGCCACGTCGATGGTGGTGGTGGTGACGTACTGGCTGAGCTTTGAGTACGTTCGCGACCCGCGCCGCGCGCTGGAGCCCGAGAGTGCGGCCGCCGCGATGGGCCGTGGCGGCTATCACGCGCTGGCGCTGCTGCTGCCGCACCTGGACAGCGCGTCGCGCGAGCACCTGCAGACCCTGGCTGGTGCCTACCTGCTGACCTGAGTGGCGGACCAGATCGTTGTCAAAGGCTCAGCCGCAAGCCCGTGTGCCCGGGTTGCAGCGTCCACGTCTTCCTGCAGCTGACCTTGCCGGTCAAGATGTTGCGGGCTGTCTGGTCCTGAACGGGGGAGTCGCCCTGCCAGAAGCACGGGCGGCCCCGGGTATCCGACAAGCGGGCCACCGCCCCAGCACCGATATGCTGACTTGTACAAAAAACGGAGACGCGACATGCGATACACCACATGGCTGTTGGCACTGGCTTGCGTGGCGGCAACGGCCGTCCCTGTCCAGGCCCACGCACAGACTCAGCCCTACCCCAGCAAACCGCTGCGCCTGGTGGTGACCTTCCCACCTGGCGGCGCACCCGACATCCTGGCTCGGCTCTTTGCTGAACGCGCGCAACTGGGCCAGACGGTGGTGGTGGACAACAAACCCGGCGCCGGTGGCAACATCGGTGCGGCCGACGTGGCCAAGTCCACGCCCGACGGCCACACGCTGGTGATGGGCACCGTGGGCACCCACTCCATCAATGGCGCGCTGTACAGCAAGATGCCCTACGACATGGTGCGCGACTTCACGCCTGTGGCGCACGTGGCATCGGCGCCCAACTTGCTGGTCGTCACCAACAGCCTGCCGGTGAAGAACGTGGCTGAGCTCATCGCCTACATGAAGGCCAACCCCGACAAGCTCAGCTTCGGCTCGCCCGGCATCGGCACCTCGGTGCACGTTTCGGGCGAACTCTTCAAGTCGCTGACCGGCACGCAGATGCAGCACGTGCCGTACAAGGGCCGGCAGTTTGCGATCCCAGACCTGGTGGGCGGCTCGATCCAGCTCATGTTTGACAACATGCCCTCGGCGCTGCCGATGGCCAAGGAGGGCAAGATCCGCGCACTGGCGCAGACAACCGCCACACGCTCGGCCGCCGCGCCCGACGTGCCCACCGTGAGTGAGACCGTGCCCGGATTTGAAGCCACGACCTGGTTCGCGATCTTCGCCCCGGCCGGCACACCGCGCGACGTGGTCATGCGCCTCAACGCCGAGGTGGTGCGCATCTTCAAGCTGCCCGATGTGGCCGACAAGCTGAGAGCCCTGGGGCTGGAGCCGTGGTTATCGACACCCGAAGAACTGGGCCGCTACCAGGCCAGCGAAATCATCAAGTGGGCCAAGGTCGTCAAAGACTCTGGCGCCAAGGCCGACTAACCCTCGAAATCCGGAGATATCACCATGCACAACAAACGCCGACACTTCATTGTTGCCACCGCCAGCACGGTTGCGAGCAGCATTGCGCTGCCCCAGTTGGCCTGGGCCCAGGCCTTCCCGTCGCGGCCCATCCGCTACATCTGCCCGTGGCCGGCAGGCGGCTCCACCGACGCCGTCATCCGAGCCTTTGCCGAGAGTGCTGCGAAAACACTCAACCAGACCATCATCGTCGACAACAAACCCGGCGCCGGCGGCATGCTGGGCGCCAATGAACTGGTCAACGCCAAGCCCGACGGCTACACCCTCAGCCAGCTGCCGCACGGCGTGTTCCGCATCCCGCACATGCAGAAGGCGCAGTTCGACACGCTGAAGGACTTCACCTGGATCGCTTGCCTGACGGGCTACACCTTCGGCCTCGTCGTCCCCGCCGACTCCCCCATCAAGAGCATCAAGGACCTGGTCGACTACGC
This sequence comes from Rubrivivax sp., assembly GCA_043716775.1. Classification (GTDB taxonomy): domain Bacteria; phylum Pseudomonadota; class Gammaproteobacteria; order Burkholderiales; family Burkholderiaceae_C; genus Rubrivivax. The sequence continues at coordinate 402 of JAYSYB010000491.1, read as the reverse complement.
GAAGGTCAACCCCGAAAAGTTCACTTACGGCCACACCGGCAACGGCACCAGCCCGCACCTGGCGATGGAAGAATTCGCGCAGCGCGCGGGCATCAAGCTCACTGCGGTGCCTTTCAAGGGCAACGCCGACAACATGCAGGCCATCCTGGGTGGCCACACGATGGGCGCCAGCGACGCCACCGGCTGGGGCTCGCATGTCGATGCCGGCAAGCTGCGCCTCTTGGCCACCTACGGCAGCAAGCGCACCAAGCGCTGGCCCAACGTGCAGACGCTGGACGAACTGGGCTACAAGACGGTCAGCGATTCACCCTTTGGCGTCTGCGGCCCCAAGGGCATGGATCCGGCCGTCGTGCGCACACTGCACGACGCCTTCAAGAAGACGCTGGAAGACCCGGCCGTTCT
>JAYSYB010000050.1:0-7542 GCA_043716775.1 Rubrivivax sp. | reverse complement strand
ACGCGGTGGCGCGCACGTGGCTGGAACAAGCCCTTGCAGCCGCCGAGAACGGCGCTGCATTCACATTGATGCCCATGGTCATCGCCAGCCTGCTGCGCTTAATGACGAGTCCGAAAATTTTCGTGCTCCCCACTCCGAGCGCCGATGCGGTGGCGTTCGTCGATGCGATCCTCGCCGCGCCCGGTGTTCATCTGGCGCCTTTGGGGACGGAGTGGCCCCGGCTGCGAGAGCTCTGTCTGGAAAAACAACTGACCGGCAACGATCTCCCCGACGCATGGCTTGCCGCAGCGGTCAATCAGCAGGCCGATCACCTGGTCAGTTTCGATCGAGATTTGAAGAAGCTCCTGGCGCGAACGAGGTTCACGCTTCTGAGGGTTTGAGTTTCTTGGCCGGGGTGGGGAAAAAGGCCAACGAGCGAAGGTCGAGATCCGGCCAGAACCAGCCGCTCGCGAATGTCGCCTCATGGGTATCTGATTGGGCAGCAATCTCAGCAGCCCGTATGAGGCGTTCTGGACATTGCTTGCAGTGCACTACAGCCCAGCGCCAGCATGTCGACTTTGAGCAGCCCGAGCGCACGGAGGTCGTCCTTGTCCCATGCGACGATCGTGCGGTTCTCCATCGCGGCGTTCTCGACCGGCATCAGGCGTGTCAACGGGCCCTTGGTTAGCACGAAGCCGCCCGGGTGTTGCGGACAGGTGCCGCGGCATGTTCAGCAACTGTCCTGTCAGCCGCATCAACTGCTGCACGGCCAGGCGGTTGACGCCCGGCCCCCCTCGGTCAACGGCTCCGGGATCACGTCGCGGCCGTCTCACCACTTGAAGTTGGCAGACAGGGCGTCGAGCTTCTCGGGCGCAAAACCCAAGGCCTTGCCTACGTCACGAAACGCAGACTTTGGCCGGTACGAGATGACGACCGCTGTCAACGCCGTGCGGTGGCGGCCGTACTTGTCGTAGAGGTACTGGATCACCTCTTGGCGCCCGCTGCTTGCAGGATCCCTTGCAGCAGCGTGAAGTCGGCGGGCTTGACCAGATGGTGGTCGAAGCCGGCGCTCTGGGTCAGCAGCCGGTCGGCTGCGTGGCCGTAGCCAGTGATGGCCACCAGCACAACGTGTTCCAAGCCGGCAGTCTGGCGCAGGCGGCGGGCGACCTCATAACCGTCCAGCGCTGGCAGCCCGATGTCCAGCAGCGCCACGTCGGGCCTGAAGTTCTGCGCCGCGTCGAGCGCTGCAAGGCCGTCGTGCGCCCGCCGAACGTCGTGACCCAGGGTCAGCAGCAGCATGGCCATGGCATCGGCCGCGTCGACGTTGTCGTCTACCACCAGCACGCGCAAGCCCGGCAAGGGAGGTTGCAGTTCGGCGGCGCTGTCGACCGGGTTGACGGTCGCAGGCCTTTGCGCTGACGGCGCGTCGCCATGCGGTGCCGCAGGGCCGTCCACAGCAGGCAGCCGGACGCGAAACTCACTGCCCTGACCAAGCTCGCTGGACACCTCGACGCTGCCGCCGTGCAGACCCACCAAGTGCTGCACCAGGCTCAGGCCGATACCCAGGCCGCCCTGCGCCCGGTCTAGCGAGCGATCGGCCTGTGTGAACAGGTCGAAGATGCGCGGCAGCAATTCGGCCGAGATGCCGATGCCGTTGTCGCGCACCAGCAGCAGGGCCTGGTCGGCCTCGCGCTGCAGGTGCACCTCGATGCGGCCGCCTTCGTCGGTGTACTTGGCGGCGTTGTTCAGCAGGTTGACGACCAGCTGCTCCAGGCGGGCGGCGTCTGCGTGCAGCCACACCGGATGCGGCGGCAGGCAGACGGTCAGCGTGTGCTGCCGCATCGCGACGATCGGTCGCGTGGTTTCCACCGCCCGCTCCACGATGCTGCCGACGTCGATGGTCTGGCGCTTCAGCTGCACCCGCCCGGTGGCGATGCGCGAGACCTCGAGCAGGTCGTCCACCAGGTGCATAAGCTGCCCCACCTGGCGTTCGATGATGCTGCGCGCCTTGCGCTGCACGGCCGCGTCGTCGGGCTGCAGGCGCAGCAGGGCAGCAGCGCTTGCCAGCGGTGCCAGCGGGTTGCGCAGTTCGTGGCTCAGCAGCGCGAGGAACTCGTCCTTGCGACGGTGCAGATCGGCCAGCGCCAGGGCCTGCTGCTGCAGGCGGCTCTCGGCGGCCTTGCGTTGGCTGATGTCGCTGAAGGCGATGGCCACCTTGTGCCGGCCGGGCTCGCCCATGCGAAACGCGCACACCGACAACACCCGCGGCGACGCTGCCAGGCAGTATTCGAAGCGCAGCGGAACGCCCGTGATGTACACCAGATCGCAGGCGCCGACCCAGTGCTCGGCCGCCTCGGGCTGCAGCTTGCGCAGTGTGGTGCCGATGCCGCCCGGCATGCCCGGCGCGTCGATCTGCGCGATGAAGGCGGGGTTGACATCGACGCAGCGGAAGTCAGTGGCCGCTCCGTCGACGGGGCTGATGCGTTCCAGCACACACAGGCATTCGTCGATGGCGTCGAACAGGCTGCGGTATCGACCTTCGGAGGCCCGCAGCTTGGCCTGCGCCACCTTCTGGCTGGCAAGCAGGCCGTAGCGCTCGATGGCGTTGTCGACGGCGCGGGTCAGGCTCTCGGCCGTGCTCCAGCTCTTGCCAATGTAGTCCTGTGCACCGGCGCGCAGCAGCTGCGGCCCGGCTTGGGTGTCGGCACCTGTCCAGCCAGTGATCACAACCACCGGGCACGGCGGCAATTCGCGGCCCTGACTGAAGGTTGCGAGCCACTCGTGGCCCGTCATGTCTGGCAGCCGCAGGTCCAGCAGCACGCAGTCGAAGGGCGGCTGCACGGGGTCGACCGCCTGCTGTTCGCGCACCTGACGCAGCGCTTGGCCGCCGGTTTCTGCCTCGGTGAAGTGGAAGCGACGGTCCGAGCCGCGCAGCAGCATTCTTCGCAAATCGGCGCGGTCGTCGGGGCTGTCGTCGACCAGCAACAGGCGACACAGTGCGCTCATGGAACTTCCTTGGTATTGCGGAATGGAGGCACGGGGCACGGCGTGCCTTGCATCTTTCTTGACATCCCCGGTCGCGTCAAGACAACGTCAAGCTGCGCTGAGTCGGCAACAGAATGTCGACCAGCCAATAGTCGAAGATCTTCTGCAGGATGCCCAGGTGCGCCGCGTGGTTGACGGGCTTGATGTGGTACGCATTGACGCCGCTGCTGTAGGCGAACTGCACATCGCGCGGGTTGGCCGAGGCGCTCAGCACCACCAGGGGCAGGCAGACCAGACGCTCGTGGTTGCGGATCTGGCGCAGCGCGTCGCGCCCATCCTCGCTGGGCATGTTCAGGTCCAGCAGTACCAACGCCGGCAAAGGGCTCGGGTGCTGGGCTGATACGCCCAACATCTGAAGACAGGCGCTTCCCGAGACCGCACGGTCCAGCCGGTTGATGACACCGGAGCGGCGCGCTGCCTCGACAGCCGTCTCGAAGTCGTCGTCGTTGTCTTCGACGATCAGCACATGCTGGGTCCGGCTCATGTGACTGCCCCGGCCGGCCCAAGCTCGGCGTCCGGCGCGTCGCTCTGCACCTTTCCCAGCGCATGCTGCAGCGTGAAGTAGAAGCTGCTCCCGGCGCCCGGCTTCGAGCTCAACCAGACCACGCCGCCGTGGCGGCTGACGACTTTCCTCACCACCGTCAGCCCGGCGCCGACGCCGCCGCCGAAACTGCTTTGCGGGTGCAGCCGCTTGAACATGCGGAACACTTGTTCGAAGTGTCGTTCCTCGATGCCGATGCCGTTGTCGCGCACGAAGTAGATCGTCTTGCCGGCGGCGTCGGGCGGCGCCAGCGGGCGCTCTCCCGGCTCTTCGGGCAACAGGTATCCGATTTCGATGCGCGGCCGCGCCGACTGGTTGTACTTCAAGGCGTTGCTGATCAGGTTGCTGTAGATCTCGCGCACCCGCACCACATCGCACATCGTGGTAGGCAGAGGGCGCTCGAAAACGATGCTGCAGGCGTCGTCGCTGTTACGCACGCCGACCATCTCCAAAGCGTCCGCCACCACCTCGTTCAGGTCGACCGATTCGAACTCCAGCGTTGTGCGGCCGACGCGCGAGAAGTGCAGCAAGGAATCGAGCAGGCTGTCCATGCGCAGCACCAGCCGCATCAGGCTGTTCATGCGCTCGCGGTTCTCGGGCTCCAGGCTGCCCGCGCTTTCCAGGATCTGCCAGGCGTAGCGGTGGATGCCGCGCAAGGGTTCCTTGAGGTCGTGCGAGGCCACGTAGGCGAAGGCGTCAAGTTCTTCGTTGCTGCTCGTGAGATTGATGTTCAGGTCGGTCAGCTTCTCGCTGGCCGTGCTGACCAGGTCCATCACCAGCAGGCGCAGCCGCAGCGCCGAGCCGATCTCCACCTGGGTCCACGGCAGCGAACGCTCACGCACCGACTGCAGGAACAACTCGAACGAGTGTCGCGGCGTCAGCCGCATGCCGTGCGGACCTGGCACCTGCGGCTTGTCGTCCGGGTTGCCGGCCCAGCGGATGGTCTGCAGGGTCTGCGGCCGAAACCACATGATCAGGTCGCGTCTCAGGCGCGACACCTGGACCGCGATGACGCCGCTGGCAACCTCGACGAACTCGGCGCCGCCGGGATACAGAGAAGCTAGCGCATCGGTGGCGAACACCGGCCGCGTGCTGGAATCGAATTCCGGCCGGCCATGCAGCCACTGGGCCAGGCTGTCGAGCTGCGTTTCGCTGGGCGTGCTGCCGGCGCACCACCAGCGCTCCATGTAGTACAGCGCCGCACCGGCAGCACCCTCCATCGCGTCCAGCAACGAGGGCTGGCGGTCCGACAGGGCCAGCAGATCGCCTTCGCGCGCGGCCTTGCTCACCAGCCGCTGGTGCACGTTCTCGGTCTTCAATTGCCAGGCCATCTGATCGATGCGCTCAGCCGACTTAAGCTGCAACGACGCCACCTGCGCCAACAGCTCGCAGGCCGCCCGTATCGGGTGCGGGAACAGCGTGGGCGTACCGTGGTGGCAGGCGATCAGGCCCCACAGCTGGCCTTCGATCAGTATCGGCATCGTCAGCGACGCGGCCACGCCCATGTTCTGCAGGTACTCGGTGTACATCACCGAGGCACCGCGCAGGCTGCAGTGCGTCATCGTGAGCGGTCGGCCGGTGTCGGGGTTGGCCAGCGGCAGCATCTCGGCCAGCGGCGCCGAAGCATCGGGCAGCGGGCGGATCCAGATGCGCTTGTAGATGTCGCGGGCCGGCTTGGGGATGTCGGCTTCGGGGTAATGAAGGCCGAGCCAGGGCGCCAGCGCATCGAGCTTGCTTTCGGCCACCACCTCGCCGTGCAGGTCGGCATGGAAGCGGTAGATCATCACCCGGTCCAACCCGGTGATGTGGCGCACCTCGGCCGCCAACTGATCGCAGAACGGCAGCAAGCCGAGGGTGCCCTGCATCCGGCTGACCGCACTGCGCACCAGGGTGAAGAAGTCGCCGCCCGGGTGGCAGTTGGCGCTGGCCGACGGGCCGACGGTTTCAAACTCGAGCAGCAGCACGCCGTCGACAGTGTGCGCGCAGACGTCCAACGCCGGCAGCTCGCCGCGCGCCGGATGGGTGAACGCATACAGGGCGTTGCCTTCGAGCCGGTCATTGGCCAGCATCTCGTGCAGGCGAGCCAGGTCGGCGGCCGCCAGCAGGCTTGCCAGCGGCTGGCCGAGCAGCTGTTCGGCTGTCACGCCCAGGTACTGCTGTGTGTTCTCGCTGGCTTGCAGCACGCGCAGGTCGGCAAGCCGCGCCGTCAGCAGCGCGCCGTGGGCCTGGATGCAGCCGGGGGCCTGAATGGGTTCGCTGTCGCAGTGTGTCAGGCTGGTGCCATGGCGCTTGATGCTGTAGGGGCCGCTGGCCCAGGCAGGCGGGGCGTACTCGCTCGCAGCATTTGCAGGCCCGTTTGCAGGCCCGTTTGCCAGACCATTTGAAGAACCGGCAGTCATGGCGTTGCCGCGGCTTCGGCGCAAGCCGTCTGCCGATCAAGCGGGGCCTTGGACGCCACCATCCAGCGCTGCAGACTGTCAAAGGTCTGCACGGCGCTGTGCACCATCTGCTGTCGGTCTGCTGCGGTCGCGACGCGATCGGCGTGGTCGGTCATGACTGCGCAGAAGGCCTTCCAATGAGACCCGGTCGTGGCGCCATAACCGTCGAAAAACACCGCACCGCTCGCGGGTGTAATGCCGAAATGCGCATGCAGGTGGCGGGTGATGATGCGCCCGCCCAGCGTGGCGCCTTCGATCACGTACAGGCATCCCAGCAGCCGGGCGGGGGTGTCAAGCGGCACCAGCTGCGCGCAGCGTGGCAGGCTGGCGATCTGTTGGGGGCTGTCGCCCAGCACCTGCAGGTCGTGCACCAAGCGCGGTGTCTTGTGCCGAGGGCCGTAGTCCAGGTCGATGTCAGCCCAGCCAGGCGCGGCGCACAACAGCCGTTCGAGCGGTTCATAGAACCCCAGTTGCACGCGCAGCAACTGGTGATACGCGCTGCGGGTCAAACCCGCATCGAGCACAAGCATCTGCTGCTCCAGCGCACGGTGATGCGCGCTGGTGCCTTCCTTCAAACGACTGAGTATCGTCATGTCGGGCTCCCCCGTGGCGCCGCGGGGATGCGGTGTTGCACGTGCGCTGGAAGATACTCTCGTTTTCGAAGGGTTCCAGGCGAATGGAGCCCAACTGGCGCCGCGTGAACCAACACTGGCGGCGAGGGACCGAAAAACTGCGCCAACACTCTTGAAGAAGCAGGGCAGGGACACCGCACCCGCCAAGCTAGTGCCCGGTGTGACCAGTTTGGACCGCGAGATCACTGGTGCGGCCGGCAGCATTCCAGCGTGGATCTATACGCCAGACGTGGCAGGGCCCTTCCCGGTTGTCGTCTACTTTCACGGCGGGGGCTGGGTCATCGCCGACAAGGAGGTGTACAACGGCGGTGCACGCGGTTTGTCGAAGCAGGCACAGGCGATCGTCGTGTCGGTCGACTACCGTCGCGACCCTTGTGCTGGCGGTGTACCCCGTGGTACAGACCGGCAACCTGGACAGCTCCTAAATGGACAGCAGGCCAAACCGCTGAACCAGCCAATGATCGGCTGGTTCGTCGACAAGCTGCTCGCAAAGCCGGACGACAAATAGGATGTGCAACTTGATCTCGTCAACGCCAAGCTGACGGGCTGGCCGCCGGTGACGATCATCCCCGTGTAGATTGACCCGTTGCGTCCATCCGGCGCCCGCTGGGGCTCCCGGCCGATGCTGCACGCGAGGCTCCCGAAGTGGTGAGCCCGCACGGCCCAAGCCGTGCCCTGCGCCTCAATCGCCCGTTGTGCCGCCTGCCGATGTGTGCCCTCTGCGTCGGGGCCGCCAACGGGTGCCTGTGTGCGGGTCCGACCGGCAGCTTCGTGGCGCCGAGATCAAGACAGCGAATGTCTCTTCAGGGTGGCGGATTCAACTGGTCGATGCAACACACTGATTGCTGCGTGAGCAGAAGGAGTGTTGCAGATGAAGTACCGGACGCGAACTTTCTACACCGACAGC
>JAYSYB010000490.1:0-3684 GCA_043716775.1 Rubrivivax sp. | reverse complement strand
GTAACGGTGTTGCGCAGCAGCACCACGTACTGGTCGAAAGACTCGATATGGCCCTGAAGCTTGATGCCATTGACGAGGTAAATCGACACCGGCACGTGCTCTTTGCGCAGCAGGTTCAGAAAGGGGTCCTGCAAGAGTTGGCCTTTGTTGCTCACGATATGTTCCGTGTTGAATGACAGAAGGAACTTACGGTATCACAGGGAAAGCCCTGCGCGCCGCAGCGCCGGAAAGGGCCTAGTGCCCCTTCTTGTCAAAGGGGTTCGCGGCAGACCGCATCTCGATGCGAATGGGCGTGCCTGTGAGCTTGAAATGTTCGCGCAGGCGCCCTTCCAGAAAACGCTTGTAGCTGGCCGTGATGTGGTCCAGCGACGTGCCGTGTATCACCACCAGCGGCGGGCTCATGCCGCCCTGATGGGCGTAGCGCATCTTGGGCTGGAAGCGCCCTTCGCGGCGCGGCGCCTGGTGTTCATGGGCTTCGTGCACCAGGCGCGTCAGCACGGGGGTGCTCATCTTCACCGTGGCTGATGCGTGCGCCTGCAAAAGTGCCTTCCACACCGCACCCAGCCCCTGGCGGCGGATGGCAGAAATCTCCAGCACCGGCGCAAACTTCAAGAACGCAAGCCGGGTTTCGATAGACCGCTGCAGCGTCTGGCGCTGGTATTCGTCCGTGGCATCCCACTTGTTCAAGGCAATCACCACAGCGCGGCCTGATTCCAGGACGTAGCCGGCGATGTGCGCGTCCTGCTCGCTGACACCGAGCGTGGCGTCGATCAGCAGCAGCACCACACTGGCGTCGGCAATCGCCTGCAGCGTCTTGACGACCGAGAACTTCTCAATCGCCTCGAAGACCTTGCCGCGGCGGCGCAGGCCTGCCGTGTCGATCAGCTCGAAGCGCCTGCCGTCCTTCTCGAAGGGCACGTGGATGGCGTCGCGCGTGGTGCCGGGCTGGTCGAAAGCCACCAGTCGTTCTTCGCCCAGCCAGGCGTTGATGAGCGTGCTCTTGCCGACATTGGGCCGGCCTGCCACGGCCAGGCGGATGGGCGCCTTGGGATCGGGCTCGGCGGGTGCGTCGTCTTCGCCTTCGGGGAAGGATTCCAGCGCCGCTTCCAGCAGGCTTCGAATGCCCTGCCCGTGCGCCGAAGAAATGGGGTGCGGGTCACCAATGCCGAGCTCATGAAATTCGCCCAGCAAAGGCGACTCGGTCATGCCTTCGGCCTTGTTGGCGGCCAGCAGCACCTTCTTGCGCTGCGAGCGCAAATAACGCGCAATGTCATGGTCTTGCGCAGACAGCCCGCCACGCACGTCGACGACGAAGATCACCGCGTCCGCTTCCGCCACCGCCTGGCGCGTCTGCTTGGCCATTTCAGCGACCACGCCGCTGGGCTTGTCGGGCTCGAAGCCTCCGGTATCGACGACGATGAACTCGCGGTTGCCCAGGCGCGCGTCACCGTAGTGGCGGTCGCGCGTGAGGCCGGCATAGTCGGCGACGATGGCGTCCCGGCTCTTGGTGATGCGGTTGAAGAGCGTGGATTTGCCGACGTTGGCGCGGCCGACCAAGGCGATGACCGGCTTCAGCATGGTGGGGGTGAGGTGCGTGCGTTCAGGGGCGCGTTCAGTTCGGGCGGAAGGCGTAGAGGCCGCCCGCCTGCGTCGTCACCAGCAGGGTGTTGCCCGCCAGGATCGGCGTGCCCACCACCGGCTTGCCGTCCGTCGGCAGGCGCAGCTGCTGCTCACCGGTGGCCGCGTCCAAAAAGTGGACCCAGCCTTCTCTGTCGCCAAACACCACCACGGGCCCGGCAGCCACAGCGCCGCTCAAGCCGCGGTACAGCAGCTTTTCGCTCTGCCACACCACGTCGCCGGTGGCGGCGCGCCAAGCTGTGATCCGGTCGCTGGCGTCTGCACCAAAAATGCGGTCGGCGTCACCGGCCACGGCATTCGCGCCACCCACGTTGCGCGACCACTGCAACGCGCCGCGCGCCGCATCGGCACAGCCCACGGCGGACTGGAAAGCACGCATGCAGAAGCGTTCACCCAGGCGCACAGGCGGTCCGACAAGGTCTGCCAGGCGTTCGACTTCGTTGCTGCCACGTGGTGAGGCGATCGGCACTTCCCACTGCACGACGCCCTTGACCGGATCGACACCCGCCAGCTTCGGCCCCTGCCCCACCACCAGCGTGTTGCGGTACGCGGACAGCACGCTGGCTTGCGACAGCGTCAGCGGGTCACCGGGGCGCTGCAAGGTCCACAGTCGGCGGCCATCGGTGGCGTCAAAGGCGTGCACTGCGCGGTCCACGCCCATGACGAACACGCGTTCACCGGCCACCAACGGCGGCGTGACGACGCTGGAAGGGACGCGTTTGCGCCAAGCTTCACGGCCGTTGTCGAAAGTGACGACTTCGTTGTTGCGCGTGACCACGCTGGTGAAACGGCCGTCGCTGCCCACACCGGCCGACAGGGCGCCGCCAGCGCTGGCACGCCAAACCACAGCGCCTGTTTCGGCCTGCATGGCCACGACATCGCCGCTGCCTGATGCAAGATAGAACACGCCGTCTTTCACCGCCGGCACCAGCGCAAAGCCGACCTTGCCGATCTGCCCTTCCCACACCACGCGGCCCACGATCCTGGGCGTGTAGTTTTCCAGCGGCGTGGGCTTGGGCTTGTCGGCCGCACAGGCCGCCATCAGCAGCACCGCCGCCGCAGTGATGAAGATCCGCGACAACCGGCGGTGCCGCCTCACTTGCTGGCTCCAGGTGCCGGGGCGGTGGCAGCGGCCGATGCGCCAAGTGTCGGCACTGCGGGCGCGGCTGGGGCCGATGCTGGAGCTGCAACGGACGCCGGGTCCACAGCCGGTGCACCCGGCGCGGCGCCCAGTGCAGTCAGCTTGGCTTCGATCAAGCGGCGGTAGTCGATCTTTTCGCCCATCGCCGCGTAGGCTGCTTGATAGGCGGCCCGTGCTTCGTCCTTCTTGCCCTGGATCACCAGCACGTCGCCACGGCGGTCGGCCACCAATGCTTCAAAGCCCGGCGCCGTCGCGGCGGCCAGCGCCTTCAACGCGTCGTCGTACAGCTTGCCTTCGGCCAACACCGCGGCCAAGCGCAAGCGCGCGGCAGTCTTGATCTCTTCTTCGCTGGCGTTGTCGGCCACCCAGTTCAGACTCGCCCTGGCCGCATCGGCCTGACCCTTTTCAAACTGCACCTTGGCGGCCAGCAGCCCGCCTTGTTCAGCGAATGCGGTGCGCGGAAAGTTGGCCTTCAAGTCGGCAAAGACACGGCCGGTCTTTTCGGCGTCGCCCGCCAGCGCCGCGCGCTCCAGCTCCTCAAACATGCCACCCGCCTTCAGGCCCTGTTCACGCTGCCAGTAGTTCCAGCCGTTCCAGGCGGCAAAGGCACCCAGCACCAGCACCAGTAGCCAGGTGATGAGGTTGCCGTACTTGTTCCAGAACGCCTTGAGAGCGTCGAGTTGTTCCTGCTCTTGCAGGTCGAGTTGTGTGGCCATCGGTCGGTGCAGCGGGAAAGCTGTCGATTATGCGTTGAGGAGACTGGCGGCCCAGCTGCTGGCGCTGGCCAGCGGCTGCGTGCTTTGCGCGGCTGCCGCCGGCTGTGGGTCGGCGCGCAACGGCTTGATCGCCACCTCGCCGCGCGCCAGTTCTTCAGCCCCGAAGATCAGCGCGAAGCGCGCAGATCG
>JAYSYB010000489.1:0-11113 GCA_043716775.1 Rubrivivax sp. | reverse complement strand
GCTCGACCACATCCTGACCAGCCGTGACGTCGAACAGGCCCTCGTCTTCACCAGCACCCAGCGAGACGCCGAAGTGCTGGCCGAACGCCTGGCCGAGTTGGGCCATGCCGTTGAAGCGCTGCACGGCGGCATGCCGCAGGGCCGCCGCAACCGCGTGCTGCAAAGCCTGCGAAACAAGCGCCTTCGCGTGCTGGTGGCCACCGACGTGGCGGCGCGCGGCATCGACGTGCCCAGCATCACGCACGTCATCAACTTCGGCCTGCCGATGAAGGAAGAAGACTATGTGCACCGCATCGGCCGCACCGGTCGCGCGGGCCGCACCGGTCTGGCCGTGACGCTGGCCGAACGGCGCGACTTCGGCATGATCCAGCGCATCCAGCGCTTCACGACGCAGCGCATTCCTTCGGCCACCATCACCGGGCTGGAACCGCAGCGCGCTGAACCCAAGCCGGCGCCGACACGGCCGGCCGGCGGCCCGGGCTTCAAGCCTTCGCATGCTCCCGGTCACGCGCCCGGCAAGAGCTTTGGCCCGCGCCCCTTTGGCGCGAAGGCTTTCAAGCCGGCGGGCAAGACTTTCGCGAAGAAGCCGGGGCCGCGCCCCGAGCGTTGATCTGGTGATGAAGCAAGAAAAAAACGGCGCCTCGGCGCCGTTTTTTCATGGTGCAGCGGCTGCGTTCAGACGCCCAGCAGTTCCACCTCAAACACCAGCATCGCATTCGGCGGGATGACGCCGCCCGCGCCACGTGCGCCGTAGCCCATCTCGGGCGGGATCGTCAGCACACGCGTGCCGCCCACCTTCATGCCCTGCACGCCTTCGTCCCAGCCGCGAATGACTTCGCCGCCGCCCAGACCAAAGCTGAAGGGCTGGCCACGGTCCTTGCTGCTGTCGAACTTCTTGCCGCGCGAATTGGGTGCAGTAGGGTCGTAGAGCCAGCCGGTGTAGTGCACTTGCACGCGCTGGCCGGCCTTGGCTTCGGCGCCAGTGCCTGCAATGGTGTCTTCGGATTGCATCGTCATGAGAGAGTCTCCTTGGCAGTATCGGGTTGAGCAAAGGCGCGAATGATGCCAGCCCAGGCGGGCACCGCTTGCACCAGCCATTCGGCAGGCGTGGCGGCGTGCAGAGTGGGCAGGCCCAGCGCCGCTGCGGCCACCTGCAAAGCAGCCACCGGTCTTGCCACATCCAGCGCCAACGCGCCGTTCTGCTTGCTGAGCTTGTGGCCATCTCCGGCCAGCACCAGCGGTGTGTGCAGATAGGCTGGCGTGGTCTCGCCCAGCGCGCGCTGCAGCATGATCTGGCGCGCCGTGTTGTCCGCCAGATCTTGGCCGCGCACCACGTGCGTGATGCCTTGCGCGGCGTCGTCTACCACCACCGCCAACTGGTAGGCCCACAAGCCATCGGCGCGGCGCAGCACGAAATCGCCGACTTCTGTAGCCAGGTCCTGCTGCTGCGCGCCCAAACGGCGGTCCTGCCACCGCACGGTGCCCTCGGCGCGCAAGCGCACCGCACGTTCGGGCTTGCCACGCAGGCCGTCGCGGCAGGTGCCGGGGTAGATGCGTTCACCAAAGCGCTGATGCGGTTGGGGTTGTGCGGCGTTGATGTCCCTGCGTGTGCAACCGCAAGGGTAGGCACGGCCCGCGGCGCGCAGTTGCTGCAGCGCGCTGGCGTACGCGGCACCACGCTGGCTCTGCACCCACGGCCTTTCGTCGGACAGCAGTCCGCACGCCGCCAGTTGCGACAGGGTCAGCTCGGCGCCACCGGGCAAGCAGCGCGGTGTGTCCACATCTTCCATGCGCACCAGCCACGTGCCAGCGTGTGCGCGGGCGTCGAGCCAACTGGCCAGCGCCGCCACCAGCGAGCCAGCGTGCAAGGGCCCGGTCGGCGACGGCGCGAAGCGGCCGCGATAGTTCGTCGTCAAGGCGCTACGGCAGCAGCCCTGCGTGCCGCTCCAGCAGCGCCAGCCGCGTGACCGGGCTTTCCAGCTGCAGCAGCCACCACTGCAGCGCCCGGCCCAGACCCAGCGCACTGCGCTCGGCGCGCCAGGCGTAATGCAGGCGCGCCAACGGGCTGGCGCGGGCGGTCTCTTTCTGCACCAGGCGCCCGGCTTCGATCTGGGCGCGCGCAAAGGGCTCGGGCACGAAACCGCAGCCCAGGCCGCGCAGCAGCGCTTCAAGCTTGCTGCGCATAGTGGGCACGGTCAGCACGTCCTGCCCGGGCAGCAGGTTGACGGTGATCGGCGTCAGGCGCTGCGCCGTGTCGGCCACCGCCACCGCGCGGTGGTGCACCAGTTGCGCGTCTTCCAGCGGCCCTGTCAGCGCCGCCAGCGGGTGGTGCGGCGCGACGCAGAACACGAAGGCCAGGTCGCCCATCGGCCGCAGCTCGATACCGCCCGGGTTGGCGTAGTCGCCGCTGATGCCGATGGCCAGGTCCACCTGGCCGCTGACCAGTGCTTCCCAGGTGCCGGCCAGCACGTCGGTGCGCAGCCGCAAACGCGTCGCCGGCCCGCCGGTTGCGGGCTCGTCCTTGCCGCCACGCACCTGGCAGAAAGAGGCCACGATCTCGAACACCGTGGACATCGAAACAATGTCCTCGAGGCCTATCGACAACTGCGTTTCCCACCCGCTGGCCACCCGCCGCACGCGGTTGGCCACGGCGTCCATTTCCTGCAGCAAGCGGCGGCCTTCGTGCAGCAGTTCGCTCCCGGCCGCCGTCAGCTGCGCCTGGCGCGAACTGCGGTCAAACAGCAGCACGTCCAGCGCCTCTTCCAGCTGGCGCACGCTGTAGGTCAGCGCCGACGGCACCTTGCCCAGTTCACGGGCGGCGGCGGCAAAGCTGCCGGTGCGGGCGATGGTGTCCATCATCGCCAAGGCGTCGGGAGTCAGGGCTTGTCGAGGATCCTGTCGGGGGTCCGTCATGTTCATCGCTGTTGAGCTTCATCTTATTTGAACGCGACCATCAAGGCTGCGCCACCACCGCTGCAGGGTGGCTGCCTACAGTTGAGGCCATCGACCCGGAGACCACGCCATGATCACCCTGCGCAAGTCCGCCGACCGAGGTTACGCTGACCACGGCTGGCTCAAGAGCTTCCACAGTTTTTCCTTCGCCGACTACCACGACCCGGCCCACATGGGCGTGGGCAACTTGCGGGTCATCAACGAAGACCGCATCGCCCCCGGCACTGGCTTTGGCACTCACGGCCACCGCGACATGGAAATCGTCAGCTACGTGCTGGACGGCGCGCTGGCACACAAGGACAGCATGGGCAACGGGATGGGGGGAACGGCGGGCGCGGCCGAAAGCGGCGTCATCCGCCCCGGCGACGTGCAGCGCATGAGCGCCGGCACTGGCGTGCGCCATAGCGAGTTCAACCACGCTGCCGACAAGCCCACCCACTTCCTGCAGATCTGGGTCTTGCCCCAGCGGGCCGGCATCGAACCCGGCTACGAGCAGAGGCACTTCGACGCTGCGTCAAAGCGCGGCAAACTTGTGCTGGTGGCATCCATGGATGGCCGCGAAGGCTCGGTGACGATCCATGCCGATGCCACGCTGCGTGCGGGCCTCTTCACCGGCAGCGAACGCGCTGAACTGGCGCTGGACCCGGCCCGCATCGGCTACGTGCACCTGGTGCGCGGCAGCCTGCGTGTCAATGACGGCCAGTTGCAAGGCGGCGACGCCGTGCGGCTTGACCATGAAACGACGCTGGTGCTTGAAGGCGGTGAAGACGCTGAAGTGCTGGTGTTTGACCTTGCCCCCTGACCGTACTTTCAACCCACACCAATCCGGAGTTGTGCCATGAGCCCCATCGTCATCGTCTTTCACAGCGGCTACGGCCACACCGCCAAGATCGCACAAGCTGTCGCTGAAACCAGCGGCGGCACGCTGCTGGCCATCGACTCCGAAGGCAATTTGCCGACCGTGGACGGGGTGGGCGGCTGGGAACTGCTGGCGGCCGCAAAGACCATCGTCTTCGGCAGCCCCACCTACATGGGCAGCGTCAGTTGGCAGTTCAAGAAGTTTGCCGACGCGTCCAGCAAGCCCTGGTTCACGCAGGTGTGGAAGGACAAGCTGGCGATGGGCTTCACCAATTCGGCAACGATGAATGGCGACAAGCTGTCCACGCTGCACTACATGTTCACGCTGAGCCAGCAGCACAGCATGTTGTGGGCAGGCACCGGCCTGATGCCCAGCAACGCCAAGGAATCGACGCGCAATGATTTGAACTACGTCGGTTCCTTTTCGGGCCTGATGACGGCCACGCCGTCCAACGCGTCGGCGGATGAAATGGTGCCCGGCGACATTGCCACCGCCAAGGCATTCGGGCAAAGGGTGGCCGACGTGACGGCGCGGCTGGCGAAATAAAGGCAACCGCCAGCGGTCCGGGCCGGGCGCCAGGTGTCCCGCGCGCGACCACCGCAGGCGGGGCCACTGAGTGACTGTACCGGCCCGAATCTCACTCTGACGTGCTGGCCATGCTGGCCGGCGACCTGCCGGCGGCATGACCCGGCCCCTGAAGAAGCCGCCAGGTCGCCAGCAAACCAAAACCGCAGTTCAGCAATGCAGTCACGCCGACCAGCAGCATGCCTGCCGTGTTCAGCGGCAGCGAACGCAATGCCCAGGCGCACAGCGACGACAGGACGTTGAAGCCCACCATCTGCCAAAACAGCGGCGAGCGGGGCTGCCACAGGCGCGCCAGCTTCATGCAGCGTACCGCGTGCGTGCCAACGCGGCACCCGCGGCCAGGGCCAGCAATTTGGCTTCGGCGACCGTGCGGCTCATTGGCGCCAGGCCACAGTTGGTGCAGGCGATGAGCCGGTCGCGGGGCACAAACTGAAGCGCTCGGCCAATGGTGTCGGCCACCTGCTCGGCCGTCTCGATGGTGTCGCTGGCAACGTCGATGACGCCGACCATCACGTCCTTGCCCTTCAGCAGCGCCATCAGTTCCGGCGGCACCTGGGAGTGGAAGCATTCCAGGCTGACTTGATCGATACGGCTCGCCGCCAGCGCCGGGAAGACCTTCTCATACTGCCGCCAGCTGTCGCCCAACGTCTTCTTCCAGGCCGTGTTGGCCTCAATGCCGTAGCCGTAGCAGATGTGCACGGCCGTCGTGCAGACAAGGCCCTGCGCCGCGCGCTCCAGCGCGTGCACGCCCCAGTCGGCGGCATCATCCATGTAGACATTGAAGGCCGGCTCGTCGAACTGCACGATGTCCACGCCGTCGGCTTGCAGCGCCAGCGCTTCCTGGTTCAGCAACTCGGCAAAAGCAAAAGCCATCTTCACGCGGTCGCCATAAAAACGGTCGGCCACGGTGTCGACGATCGTCATCGGCCCGGGCAGTGTGAACTTGATCTTGCGCGTGGTGTGCGCGCGCAGGAAACGCGCTTCGGTGGCGTGCACGCGGCCTTTGAGCTTCAAGGCTGACAGCACCTGCGGCACCATCGCCTTGTAGCGGTCGTTGCGGATGCCCATCTCGACCTTGTGTTCAAAGTCGATGCCCTCCACCTGCTCCAGAAAGCCGTGCACAAAGTGCTGGCGGCTTTGTTCGCCGTCGCCGATCACGGTCAGGCCCGCGTCTTCCTGGGCCTTGATCCACAAGAGCGTGGCGTCGAGCTTGGCGCGCGCCAGCTCAGTGCCTTCACCCTTCCACTGCGGCCAGAGCTTTTGTGTTTCGGCCAGCCACGAAGGCTTGGGCAGGCTGCCGGCGATGGCGGTGTCAAACATGCAGTGTCTCCTTAGCGGGGCCGTGAGGGTACCGCAGGGTCTGCCATCGATCGACTTCAATCGATCGTGAAGCGATCTTGTTCCGCAAGCCCACGGTAACCTGGCCCGATCCGCGGGTGATACTTGAGGCACTCGCTTGAGGCCCCCGGCCGACGCCTGGTTTCAGGTCCACAGCCGCCCTCTTCCTGCCCCCGCTGGCGGCTGGGCGCTCACGCTGCAGCCGCTGGCCCCGCAGCACGCGCTGCGGGCCAGGCTGGCGCAAAGGTCCGACGTGCTAGGCCAGGCGGTGGACGGCAGCGAGCCTCAAGCGTCGACGGCCGTGGCCGACGCCACGGAATCGCAATTCTCACTGGCCGTCGAACTGGGTGGCATCGGGCTGTTTCGCCACGACTTCGCCACCGACACGCTGCACTGCAGCCGACAGGGTTGGCTTGCGCTGGGGTTGGAAGCGCGTGCTGCGGGCTTGCCGGCCGAACAGGCGCGCGCCTTGCCGCACCCCCAAGACCTGCCGCGTGTGGTGGCGGCCGCGCAAACAGCACTGGACGGTGGCCAGACTGCCGACGTCAAGGCGCGTGTTCGCTACGCCGACGGCAGTTGGCGCACGCACTGTCTGCGCCGCATGGCGCAGCGTGACGCAGCGGGCCGGCCGATCGCCTTTCTGGGCGGGGGCCTGGACAGCACCGAGCGCCAGGTGCAAAGGCGCCGTGCCGACAAAATGGGGCGGCGGCTGGACCGACTGTTTGGCACAGCGCCGTGAATTTGCAGCGAACCCGAGGCCGGGCGCCGATCAAACGGATTTTTCCGCCTCCACAGCTTCCACCCACAGCCCGCGCTTGCGCAGCAGCGGTTCGACCCGCGCCTCGCGGCCGCGGAAGGCCACATAAGCCGCGGTCGGCTCAACCGAGTTGCCGGCGCTGTAGACATGCTTCAGCAGCCGCGTCGCCACGGCTGCGTCAAAGGGGCTGCCGGCTTCGACGAAGGCGTCGTAGCCATCGGCGTCCAGCACTTCCGCCCACAGGTAGACGTAGTAGCCGGCAGCGTAACCCGCGCTGGCAAAGAGATGCTGGAAGTGAACTAGGCGGTGGTTCAGGCCCACGCCATGGGGTAGGCCCAAGTCGCGCAGCAAGTCGGCTTCAAAGGCACAAAGGTCGGCTGGTGGTTCGGCATCGGTGAGCGAATGCACGGCCATGTCCACGAGAGCGCTGGCGGTGTAGCGCACTGTCTCGTAGCCCTGGTTGAACTGACGCGCGCGCTGCATGCGCTGCATCAATTCCAGCGGCATCGGTGCATCGGTCTGCCAATGTCGGGCGTGGCGCTGCAGCACTTCGGGCTCGGTGATCCAGTGCTCAAAAATCTGGGACGGCAGTTCGACAAAATCACGCAGCACCTGCGTGCCCGACAGGCGCTTGTAGGTCACGCTCGACAACAAACCGTGCAGGCCGTGGCCAAATTCGTGGAACAGCGTGCGCGCGTCGTCCAGCGACAAGAGCGTCGGTTCACCCGCCGCGCCGCGGGCGAAGTTGTTGTTGTTGACGATCACCGGCAACTGCGCCGGCTGGCCCGCCGCCACGTTGCGCGCCTGCCAGCGCAGCGCGCTCATCCAGGCGCCGCTGCGTTTGTTGGAACGCGCAAAGTTGTCCTGCAGGAACAGGCCGATGGTCTCGCCCTGGGCGTTGCAGACTTCGAACGCGCGCACGTCGGGGTGGTAGACCGGCAAATCGTGGCGCGGCTTGAACTGCAAGCCAAAGAGCCGACCAGCGCAGTCGAAGGCAGCAGCGGCCACGCGGTCCAGCGAGAAGTAGGGCTTGATCTCGGCGTCGTCAATGGCGTAGCGCTCACGGCGCACCTGCTCGGCCAAAAAGCGCCAGTCCCAGGGTTCGATCGGGCCCGGGTCCTGGGTGCCGCTGGACGGGGCTTGATGCCGGTCCCTCAGTTCCAGCAGGGCTTTCTGTTCCAACCGCACCGCCTTCAATGCACGCGGCCAGACGGTGCCCAGCAACTGCTGCACGGCGCTGCGCGAACCGGCCATGGTGTCGGCCAGCGCGTGGTCTGCAAAGCAGCTGCGGCCCATCAAGGCGGCCTGTTCGTGGCGCAGGCGCAGGATGTCGCGCGCCACGCTGCGGTTGTCATGCTCGCCGGCGTTTTCGCCCCGGCTGGTCCAGGCGCGCCAGGCGGCTTCCCGCAGATCGGCGCGTTCTGAGAAGGTCAGGAACGGCACCACCAGCGACCGCGACAAGGTGATCAGATGGCCCTTCTGGCCGCGGTCTGCGGCGGCCTGCGCCGCGGTGGCGCGCACGAAAGGTGGCAGGCCCAGAAGGTCGGCCTCGGTGGCCAGCACAAGCTGCCAGGTGGATTCATCGTGCAGCACGTTCTGCGCAAACCGGGTCGTCAGACGCGCCAGTTCTTCCATCACCTGCGCATGGCGCAGGCGCTGCGCTTCAGGCAGCTGCGAGCCGGCGCGCACGAAGTCAAGCTGCATGCGTTCGAGCAAGCGCAACTGTTCGCCGTTCAAGCCCAGCGTCGCGCGGCCTGCGTACAACGCTTCGATGCGAGCAAACAATGCCAGGTGGGTGTAGACGGCGCTGTGGTGCGCGGCCATCGGACCGGCCATCGCGCGCTGCACCGCCTGCAGACCCGGGCTGGTGGCTGACGCGGTGAGGCCGTAGAACACCGCGGCCAGCTGGTCCAGCCGACGCCCGGCGCGGTCGAAGGCGGCCACCGTGTTGTTGAAGTCGGGCGCCGCGCCATGGCTGGCGATGGCCTGCAGCTCGCTCAGGTGTTCTGCCATCGCCTCGCGCAAGGCGGGTTCGAAATGTTCGGGCTTCAGCGCGTCGAAAGGCGGCAAGCCGAAAGGCGCCGTCCATGGCAACAGCAGGGGGTTGGCGTCTTTGGCGTTTTTCGTCGGGGCAGCCGCGCTCGTCGTGGGCTCTGCCATCACTTGCCCTGCCGGATGGCGGTTTCGTCGTCTTCGCGGTAGCGGCGGTCGGCGCAGGCCGTGACCCAGCCCTTGCGTTCGGTCTCCAGTGCGGTGGTGATGTCGTTCCAGGCGCTGTTGCGCGCGTTCCAGGCCTGCACGCGGGCGTCCAACGCCAGCGCCTTGGCGTTGAAGGCGCGTACCAGCTCATCGTTGGACCCCGTCAGCCGCAGGCGTTCTGCTTCAAGGTCGGTTCGTTCTTTGGTGATCACCTCGCGCTCTTTGTCCAGCGCTTCGCGGTTGCGGTCGAAGCCGCTGCTGCCGGGCTTGGCGGCGTTGTGCGCTTCGACCCTGTCGGTCCAGCTTTGCACGCGGGCCGCGAAGTCCTTTGAACGCGCGCTGAACTGTTCGGCCTTGACCTTGATCTCGTCCAGCGGTGCACGCTCCGCACGCAGCGTCTGCTGGTCGGCGGTGATGCCCTGCTTTTCCTGGTCCAGCGGGGCGCGGCCCGTGTCCTGCGCGGCCAGGCGAGTGCGGATCGACTCTTCCTGCTTCAGGCAGGTGCGCAGCTCTTCGCGCGTCAGCACCGGGCCGCGCACGGCCGCAGCGCCACCGCCGCCGCTGAGCGACAACGTCTTCCCGTCGGCGCCGACTGGCACTGCGGCAGCCGGCTTGCCCGCCGGTTTGGTGGCCGCTGGCTGGGCCACGGCATGGTGGGCGGCCGTTGCGCAGACGGTAGCGCCGGCCAGCACCACGAGCAGGGATGTGAGCTTCATCGGAATCCTTGAATGCAGGTCCGGCCAGGGCCGGCAAAGGCTCTCATGATGCCACCCTTGCCCACCCGCGCTGCGGGCACGGACACTTGTCGGCTTCTGCAAAAAGGGCGGGGTATCGG
Organism: Rubrivivax sp.; assembly: GCA_043716775.1. Lineage (GTDB taxonomy): Bacteria > Pseudomonadota > Gammaproteobacteria > Burkholderiales > Burkholderiaceae_C > Rubrivivax. Next base: position 1,588 of record JAYSYB010000489.1, on the reverse strand, counting down.
CAACTTTGAAGCAACCGTACGGCAACCCAGAAGATCTACGCATTGGTGGCTGACCCGAAGCGCTGGAAGGAGTGGTCGACGAGGAACCGGCGCGACCCTGATGGCCAGCACCTATTCGGGCGCGCCCAGCGGCAGCGGTGCGGTGTGGGCCTGGAAGAGCAAGTCCCAGGGCGATGGCCGCATGACCTTCACCACCGCAGAGCCCGGCAAGAAGCTGGCCTACGAGCTGTACTTCCCCGACTTTGGCACCACATCCGCCGGTGTACTGGCGATGGAGCCGTCCGGCACCGGCACCAACCTGAGGACGTGGCGGAAACGCGTTGAAAAGACGCGTTGAAAAGACGCGTTGAAAGAACACTTCAAAAGAACACTTGAAAAAACCAAACCTTGAAAGTGTGTCGGAGACACGGGCCTAAGACACGGGCCTAAGACACGAGCCTGAAACCGGGGCCTGAAACCCGTGCCCAGAAACCGGAGCCCGGGTGCGCCAGCCCCGCTGTGGCAAAGTGCGTAGCTTCGTCTGCACGGCATCAACGCCCACCCACGCCCTTCATGCCCCTCGTACAACCGCTGCCCACCGACCACGATGCGACAGTCGCAGAACTGTCGCAGTTCTTCAACACCACGCTCGGCTTCCCGCCCCACAGTGTGCTGACGATGATGCGCCGCCCGGCCCTGGCGCGCGCGTTCACGGAACTCAACCGCGCGGTGATGGCCGACGTGGCCGACAACGTGGCCCACAGCGGCGGCGCCAGTCGCGTCACAGGCGAACTCAAACGCCTCGTCGGCCACATCGCCAGCCGAGTTGCCGGCTGCCGCTATTGCGAAGCGCACACCATCCGCGCCGCCGCACGCTTTGGCAGCCAGGAAGGCGCCGCGCCCGAGCGGCTGGACGAGGTCTGGGGCTTCCGCAGCAGCGCGCACTTCACGGCCGCTGAACGCGCGGCGCTGGAGTACGCGGCGGCCGCTGCCAGCGTGCCTGGCGCCGTCACGCCGGAGATCGGGCTTGAGCTGCACAAACATTGGGACGACGGCGAGATCGTCGAGATCACCGGCGTCATTGCGCTCTTCGGCTTTCTCAACCGCTGGAACGACGCCATGGCCACCGAACTGGAAGCACCTGCCGCTGCCGATGGCCAGCGCTGGCTGGGAGCCCAGGGCTGGACAGCCGGCAAACATGGCCAGGATGGCGGAGCGGCTGCCTGATGGCCATCAAAGCCACCGTCTACAAAGCCGCCCTGCAGATTGCCGACATGGACCGCGGCCTCTACGCCGACCACGCCCTCACGCTGGCGCTGCAGCCTTCTGAAACCGCCGAGCGGCTGATGATGCGGCTGATGGCCTTTGCGCTGCAGGTGCCGACCGACGACCACCACGGCGCACTGCTGTCGGCACGCGGCTTGGCCGAGGCCGACGACCCCGACCTCTGGCAGCACGACCTCACCGGCCAGCTGATGCACTGGGTGGAAGTGGGCCAGCCCGACGAACGGCGCATGGCCAAGGCCTGCGGCCGTGCGCGGCGGGTCAGCATCTACGCCTATGGCACATCGGCCCCTGTGTGGTGGGCGGGTCTGCAAGGCAAGGTGGC
>JAYSYB010000488.1:0-3689 GCA_043716775.1 Rubrivivax sp. | reverse complement strand
CAACAAGTCGCCCGTGGTCATCGGCAACCTGCGCACGCTGGAACCAGTGGCCGCGCGCTGGGCGCTGGATGTGCCCGCTGCGCTGCGCCACGCTGAACACGCTGCGGCACTGAAGGGCCACCTCGACCCGCTGTGGCCGACGGTGTTTTCACGCCCTGAAGCCACCAGCTCGCCCGATGTCGATGAAGACCTCTATGGCGGCTTTATCGGCAACGAAGACCGGCGCGCACTGCAACGGCTGCGTGAACTGAAGCCCGCGCAGTTGGCGGCCAAAAGAGTAGCCTTTCAGGACGGGCGCCTGGACGAGTTGCTGTTTCGCTACCGCGCACGGAACTTTCCCACCACGCTGGACGAAGCCGGGCAGGAACGCTGGCAACAGCACCGCCTGGCGCGGTTGCACCACGGCGAAGGAGGTGGCCTGACGCTGGCCGCCTTTTTTGAACAGGTGGACGCGCTGGCCGACAAGGCGATGCAAAACAACGACGAACGCCACCAGGCGATCCTTGAGGCGCTGGTGGACTACGCCGAGAGCATCGCGCCCGACAGACCCTGAGGTGATGGGTACCGGTGCGGCCGACCGCGCCTGACTCCCGCAGTCTGTCCGCCAGCGAACAGACCCAGGGTCCCGCGCGACTATGCTGAAGGCTAACCGTCGTGCGTGCCGTCACGCAGCCATTTTCGCGCACAGCGCCAACCTTGGAGTACCCCATGCAGATTCGTGTCGGCTTCGAGATGGAATACGAATTACCCGCCCCCACGCCGATGATCCTGGCGCTGAGCATCCACTATTCCCGCGCGTCGGACCTGGTCCGGCCCGACTACCTGGTGACTCAGCCCGCCGTTCCCGTCACGGCCTACCGCGACGGCTTTGGCAACTGGTGCAGCCGCATCGTGGCGACGCCTGGCCGCTTTGTGCTGAGCACCGACGCGCTCTTGCGTGACACCGGCCTCGTGGACACCTATGCCCCCGGTGCGCAGCAAATCCCCGTGGAATACCTGCCTGAGTCGACCCTGGTGTACCTGCTGGGCAGCCGCTATTGCGAGACCGACCAGTTGTCTGAATTCGCCTGGCAGCAGTTTGGCAACGGCCCCACGGGCTGGGCGCGGGTGCAGGCCATCTGCGACTTCACGCACCAGCGCATCCGCTTCGGCTACGAACACGCGCGCCGCACGCGCACGGCGCTGGAGGCCTACAACGAAGGCCGCGGTGTCTGCCGCGACTACGCGCACCTGGCCGTCACGCTGTGCCGCTGCATGAACATCCCGGCGCGTTACTGCACCGGCTACCTGGGTGACATTGGCATCCCGCCTGTGGATGCACCCATGGACTTTGCGGCCTGGTTCGAGGTTTACCTGGGCGACCGTTGGTACACCTTTGACGCCCGCAACAACACGCCGCGCATGGGCCGCGTGCTGATGGCGCGTGGCCGCGACGCCTGCGACGTGGCACTTGCCAGCACCTTCGGCCCCAACACGCTGCAGCGCTTCAAGGTTTGGGCCGACGAAGTGCAGTTTCTCTGAGGCATCACATCACCTGATTGGCAAGACTGCTCAGCCGAGAGAACTGTGCGCACAGGGCATGCCTTTGTGTGCACGCGACCCGGATCAACCGCGTGAGGATCGAGCGGGGGTTGAATCGTCGATTGAACAGGTCTTGAAGATAGGCGGGGTAACGGTCCGGGTATGCGGCGAACCCCCTTGCGCCGCCTGCTCAAAACAACCAGAACCTGCGGGTGCGTATCGACCCAGGCTTGAGGCGAACGCCGGTCACCAGGCACTTGAGCAGGTGCTCAATGCGCGCTTCATTGAAAGTCCACTGGTCGGTGGTGCCGGAAAAGGACTGGCCCCGCCTGCGGCTGATGCGGTAACCCAGCCCGGCATGCCAGCGGATCCAGAAGTTGTTGCTCTTGCTCTTGTTGGGTTGCGGCCAGTAGTAGCGGATGCCTTCGCCGTTGAAGCCCAGGCCTGCGCCGTTGGGCGCGCGCAGCCAGTGGCGAAAGGGGGGGTTGATGGTGGCAGGCTCCTGCGGGCTGTCCACCTGGTCCGGCAGTTTCAGTGCGGCCGGCAATGCTTTGTTGGCGGCCGAGATCTTGTCCCAGAGCAGGGCGATTTGCAGGCCGTCCAGGCCGGTTTGGGTGTCGCCGCGCTTGCTGTCGCCTGGGCCGGCACCGACCTCGGTTTCGCGGCTTGAAAGCGCGGCGCGCTTTTTCAGTTCTGCCTTCACCCACGACATGCCAAACCCTCACGTTGAGCGGACAGATGTTGAGCAGACACGTGCAGCGGCGGCACACGGCCCGCCCATGGCAACGCGACTTCCAGTGTGGCCGCCAGTTGCAGCAACCAGTGCTCTTGCGCCGGCGCTGCGGCCATCTGCACACCGATGGGCAGGCCGCTGCTGTGCATGGCCAGCGGCAGCGAAATGGCGGGCGTGCCCATGATGTTGTGTGGCAGCGTGTATTGCACGGTGGGACGCAGGAGCTGCTCGGCAAAGTCATCCAAGCCGACATCGCTGCGACCCAGGTTGTAGCGACCCCAGGGCTCGGCAACACGGGCCGTCGTGGGGCCAAGCCAGATGTCGTGCTGCGTGAAGTAGGCACCCAGCTGGCGCCGCACGGTGTTGAGCGTGGCCATGGCGGACAGGAACTGTGCGGGCTTCATCTGCCGGGCGTGCTGGCAGATTTTCCAGGTCATGGGCTCCAGCGTGTCGGGGCCGATGGTCAACCCTGTGCGCTGCGCGTAGCTGGCCAGACGCAGGTCGAAGCCGAAGAACCAGATGTCCATCATGCTGTTCAGCGCGGCCAGGCCCAGCGGCGCGGGGTCGGCTTCTTCAACGTGGTGGCCCATGTCGGCCAGCACATGCGCGGTGCGCTTCACGGCGGCGGCCACTTCGGGGTCTGGCGCCAGGCCCATCAGTGCGGATGTGCTCCAGCCAATGCGCAGCCGCGGTGCGTCCTGACGCGCAAGTTCTGCGTACGGCAAGGCCGGACGCGGGATCAGGAAGGGGTCGCCGGGCTGTGACACGGCCAGGCAGTCGAGCATCGCCGCCGCATCGCGCACGGACTTTGTTTGCACGAAGTTCTGCGCCAGGCCGTAGCCGTTTTCGTCCAGCTGGGGCGCGAAAGAGATGCGGCCGCGTGACGGCTTCAGGCCCACGCCGCCACAGTAACTTGCGGGGATGCGGATGGAGCCCGCGATGTCGGTGCCCTGGGCCATCGGCACCATGCCCGACACGACAGCCGCCATGGCGCCACCGCTGGAGCCACCCGCGCTGAACCCTTGGCGCCAGGGCGTGCTGGTGTTGCCGTAAAGCGCGCCTTCGGTGGTCCCGGCCATGGAATATTCAGGCGCGGCGCTGCGGCCGATGATGTTGACGCCTGCCGCCTTGACGAGGGTGCAGTACGCACTGTCGTGCGCCGCGACCATGCCCTTGCACAAGCGGCTGCCGAATTCGATGCGACGGCCGCCTTCGTGGCCGTAGACGTCCTTCATCAAGAAGGGCACGCCGCAGAAAGGGCCGCTGCCAAGCGTGGCTTCGTCCAACGCTTCAATGCGGTCGGCGTAGGTTTCGACAACCGCGTTGAGCTCGCCGTTGACGGCCGCAATAGCGCGCGCAGCGACCCTGGCCAACTCTGCCGCGCTGACATCACCCCGTGCCACCAGCGCCGCCAGGCCCAGCGCGTCTTCACGCG
>JAYSYB010000487.1:0-32523 GCA_043716775.1 Rubrivivax sp. | reverse complement strand
GAAGTCAAAGCCGCCGACGACCTTGCTGGTGAAAGTGGGCGCGCTGGTGTTGGCCGCCGTCGGGCCGCAGGTGGCCACGCTCGAGCCATACGCCGCCTGGTAGGCCGCCAGGGTGCCGGGGCCGCCCATGTTGTAGTGGGTGAAGTCGATGCCGGAGTCGAGGATGGCGATGCGCACGCCCGTGCCGTCGATCGACGGGTTGCGGCTGCGCACCGTGTTGGCGCCAACGTAGGCGGTGGTGCTGGGCAGTGCGATCTGGGCGTCTTCGACAATCATCACGCCCTGGACCGAGCTGACGCGCGACAGCGCGTCCAGCTGGTTGGCGTCGATGGCCATCAGCACGCCGTTGCTGGCGTGCGTGAGCTGGCCCACGAGCGTGGCGCCCAGGGCTTGTGCGCCACTGATGACGGAGGCCTGCTTGGCCTTCAGGTCCTGCACGTAGGCGCGCTGCTGATCAGCCGTCCACGGCACCGACTTGCGTGCCGCGCCCGGCGCACGGGCCTTGGTGAGTGCCACCGCCAGCGGCGCGTCGGACAGGTAGGCGATGACGTTGACGCGTTGGCCTGGCGCCGCAGCCACAGCCGCGAGCGCGGCGTCGGCCGGTGCGGCCGCCGGCACGTTGTCGGGCAAGGCGGTGAACTGGGCGTGGGCCGAGAAGCACAGGGCACACAGGGTGGCAGTCGCAGCGGCGACGGGTTTCAGCTTGAGCATGGGTTTTCCTCGAGGCAATCGTTCAGTGTGGCAAGTCGTGGGGCTGCGGCAACCCCGAGGTTGCCCGCAGCCCTTGGCTCGCAGACGAAAGGGTCAGGTCGGCGTGGCTTGGCGACGGCGTGAGAAACCCGCCAGCAAACCGAGCGCGGCCAGGCTGAGGGCCAGGGCACCGGGTTCAGGGACGCGGATGTTGATGCTGTAGGCCGTGCGGTCCCAGATGGTGCCCAGCACTGCTTGCGTCCATTGTGTGACTGGGCCACTGACTGCCAGGGCCGTGCCTTCGTTAGTGAAGAGCGTGTCGAAGATGGGATTCAGGCCGTCATCGGGGTCGAAACCGAAAAAGGAAAAGGCGATGAAATAGTTGCCAGCACCCAGTGTCGTGGCGAAAGAAGACTGGGTGTTCGATGGCGTGATCGATGCGTCGTTGTTCCAGTACAGGCCATTGCCGATGCTGTCGAACAGGAAGAGTTGGGGATCAAAAATGTCGCTGCCGAAGGTGTCGAAAAAGTAGGTGCCAACTTGACTCACCGAGAAGCCGTACATGTCCACCACGTTCGGAACATTGCCACCGCGGCCATCGACCAGGTTGCCCAAGATCGTCAAACCGTTGTGCGCACCACCGGCAACGACTGCCGCCGTGCTCGGCAGGAAGCCCGTGCCGCCAACCGACTCGGTGAAGGTGATGGGCGCAGCCACCGCGCCGGCCGACAGAACGGCCATGGCGAGTGCCTGGGCCAGGGGTTTGCAGAGCTGCTTCAACTTCATGGGGACCACCTTTTCAGTGAGTTTCGACGTTGCAATCGGTGCAGCCTTTGCGGTTATCAAAAAGGCGCCGAGCTGTCAGTTAGGGGATTCATCTGACCGCTTCGCACACCCCTGGTCGAGGGGGGTGCGCAGTGGATGTCCAGAGGTAGCACTTTGCGTGCCGCTTCATTCGCAGAACCAGCGCGTTCCCATGGCGGCGCGCGGCGCGGTTTGTGACACTGCGTGATGCGCGGGAAGAGAGGCGGGAAGCTGTAAGTCGCGCCGACATCGGGAAACCCCGTTGAAGCCATTGCAACCGGCAAGGACAAGCCGCGGGGCGCGTCGCCGTGCGCCCTGTCTCGCCTTGGCGCTGCGGGGCAAGGCAGCCCTGGGGTAGCCCGGGGACGTTGAGCGAACGAGATTCGTACGCAGCGACCCTTCGCGCCGAACTCGTTGCCTGAGGGCTGCCGGATCGGTGCGCCGTGCGCTGACGAGACACCAGCACTTTTGACCGGTACCAACACGGGGGGGGGAATGGGTTTGTCAACTTCGGTTCGCTTCGCAGCCCTGAGCGCTGTGATTTCCCTCGCGGTTTTGCACCGCTGCCTGTCCAGGTCGCACCCATTTCGGGCCTCTTTGGTACTGGTCTTGACGCATGGGGCAGTCTCCGCAGCACGTTTGACTTGACGGGCCTCGACGCAACCTCGGCCACCCCCAGCGGCCTTTGGGGGTGGACAACATCGGCTTGGAGATCCTCATCAGCAGCGTCAGCACTGGCAACAGTTTGCCGGGTGTGCTGACCAGCAACTTCAGCAGCCTGCACGCCTTCAACATCAGCAGCGGCTTTGTCAGTGGCATCAACACGCTGGACGTCGTGGTCCAGGACGTTGGCGCGGCCAGTGCTTTCCGCGTTGAAGTGCGGGGCACGGCGAATGCCCTGCAGGGCGTGCCTGAGCCGGGCTCCATCGGCCTGGCCGTGCTGGCCGTGCTGGCGTTGCTGACGGCGGGTGCTGCGACGCGGCGCAGACAGCGCGGCTGAGCAGCGACGCAACTGACTCGGGCGCCGTGTGCGCCCGCTTCCGTTGTGCTGCATGGCGCAACGGCCAGTCTTACCGGCCGAACGCCGAGGCTGCGTCCCTACAATCTATGCGATGGCGCAGATGATGACCGTCGTTCGACTTTGAGACTGTTCCAGTCGTTTCGCCTGCCCGAAGGTGATCTGCTGCGCGACCGCGCCTACCTGCGCCTGTGGGCTTCCATCCTCACCAGTTCCTTTGGCAACCAGGTGATGATGCTGGCGCTGCCGCTGACGGCGGCCGTGCTGTTGCAGGCCACGCCGACACAGATGGGCCTGCTGACCGCGATAGAGCTTTCACCTTTCCTGATCTTCAGCCTGCCCTCGGGCGTGTGGCTCGACCGCGTGCGCAAGCTGCCGGTGTACGTGGTGGGCGAATCGCTGGTGGCGCTGTGTGCGGCCAGTGTGCCGCTTGCTTGGTGGCTGGGTTGGTTGACGATGGGGTGGCTGTACGCCATCGGCTTCGTCATTGGCCTGGTGCACACGGTGGCAGGCACGGCGGCGCAGATTGTGCTGACTCAGGTGGTGGGGCGCGACAGGCTGGTGGAGGCGCATGCCAAGAACGCGCTCGCCACTTCGGGCGCTGAGGTTGCGGGGCCGGGCATTGCCGGCGCGCTGATCAAGATTTTCGGCGCGCCGCTCGCGCTCTTGGTGAATGCCGTGCTGCTGCTGGGCTCGGCGCTGATTCTGCGCGGCATCCACATCCATGAAAGGCGCGACACCCGGCCCGATGCGCACTTCTGGCGCGACTTGCTTACCGGCGTGCGCTTCGTCGCCAGCAACAAGCTCTTGATGACGCTGGCGATGTTGATGGGCGTGTGGCAGATGTGCCATTACGCGGCGATGGTGGTGCAGATCCTCTTCGCCACGCGCACCCTTGGTCTGAGTGAACACGCCGTGGGCCTGTGCTACATGGGCATGGGCCTGGGCACCATCACCGGCAGCGTCTATGGCCGGCGCATCAGCCACCGCATCGGGCCCGGGCCCTGCCTGGTGATGGGCTACCTGATCTGCGGCGTGGGCTGGGGCCTGCTGGCGCTGGCGCCGTCCAATGCCTGGGGCGTGGCAGCTTTTGCGCTGATGCTGATGCTGTTCACCACCGGTGCGGTATTCATCTTCATCAACTTCCTGGCGTTGCGCCAGGCCGTGACGCCAGAGCCGCTGCTGGGCCGCATGACTGCCACCATGCGCTGGCTCACACTGCTGGCTGCGGGCCCGGGTGCGCTGCTGGGAGGCTGGTTGGGTGAACACGTGGGGCTGCGCGCGGCGCTGGGCTTTGCCAGTGGTGTGTCGCTGCTGCTGGTGCTGGTGGCCTGGCGGCTGCCGCTGATTCGCGAACTGAAGTCGTTGCCTGAAGCTGAACGCGAATCGGAATGGCTGGGTTTGGAGGCCGATGTGCGGCCTGCGGGCTGAGGCTGGACGTAAGGGTCCGGAAGGACCCGAACGCCTGCCGAAGGCCAGAGCGCGATTTCACGCGCGCCGGCTGAGCGCCTAGACCGTGTTGCTGGCGGACGAGAAGCGGTCCACCGCGTCGGTGATGATGCCGTCGATACCCAGCCTCAACAGCCGCTGCGCATCTGCCACTTCATTCACGGTGTAGCACAAGGCGCGCAGACCGGCACCGTGCAACCGGGCCAGCAGGGCGGCGTTCATCAGCTGGTGGTTGCTGACCACGGCCACACACTGCAACGACGTGGCCATCTCGAACCAGCCTGGCCACAGACTGTCCAACAAGAGCGCGCGCGGAATGGCGGGTGCGGTTTCCCTCGCACCTTGCAGGGCCTCGGGCCTGAACGAGCTGAACAGCAGCAGTGGCGCGGCGCCAGCCCACAGCGCAGCGCAGGTTGTGCCCACAGACAGTCCCGTCTCGCGCTCAAGACCCGGCGTGGGCTTGATCTCGAGGTTGAGCGCAAAGCCGTTGCGCTGCACATAGCGCGCGACGGCATCCAGGCTCGGCAGCGGTTCGCCCGCAAACGTGGGCGAATGCCAGGCACCGGCGTCGATGCGCGACAGCTGGCCCCAGGGCCGCAGCCCTGCCACGCCTTGCTCGGGCGTGGTGCGGTCCAGGGTGTCGTCATGCAGCAGGAAGGGCACGCCGTCGGCGCTGAGCTTCACGTCGCATTCAAAGGCGCGGTAGCCGTGTGCCGCGCCAACGCGGAAGGCCGCCAGGGTGTTCTCGGGCGCGACCTTGCCGGCGCCGCGGTGAGCAATCCACATCGGAAACAACCAGGGCGGCATGCTTAGACGCGTTGGCCTGTGGCCGGGTCGAACCAGTGCAGGTGTTCTGCTGCCACCTGCAAGTGCACGCTGTCGCCGTGTTTGGGCGGTGTCAACGTGGCTTCGATGCGCAGCGTGAATGCGGCACTGTCGGCGCCCGCCAGCTTGCCGTACACCAGCCGCTCGGCGCCCAGCATTTCAAGCATCTCCACTTTCAACGGCCAGCCGCCGTGTGCGCTGATCTGCGCGTGCTCGGGGCGCACGCCCAGTGTCAGCGCGCCGGCGCGCGGTGCGGCGGCCGGCAACGTCAATGTCTGCCCGCCCACCGTAAAGCGCGAGCCGTCGGCCTGGCCTTGCAGCAGGTTCATCGGCGGGCTGCCGATGAAGCCGGCAACGAAAATGGAGGCAGGCTGGCCGTAAACCTGGTCGGGCGTGCCGATCTGTTCGATGCGGCCAGCATTCATCACGATCATGCGCTCGGCCAGCGTCATCGCCTCGACCTGGTCGTGGGTGACGAAGAGTGATGTGACGCCAAGCTCGGCGTGCAGCTTTTGAATCTCCAGCCGCGTCTGCGCGCGCAGCTTGGCGTCCAGGTTGGACAGCGGTTCGTCGAAGAGGAAAACCGCCGGCTGGCGCACGATGGCGCGGCCCATCGCCACACGTTGCCGCTGCCCGCCGGAAAGCTGGCGTGGCGTACGGTCCAGCAGCGCACCCAGCTCCAGTATCTTGGCCGCCTTTTGCACACGCACTTCGATCTGGTCCTTGGGCACCTTGGCGATCTTCAAGCCGTAGGCCATGTTGTCGAACACCGTCATGTGTGGGTACAGGGCGTAGTTCTGAAACACCATGGCGATGTCACGCTCGGCGGGTTCCAGGTGGTTTACCAGGCGACCACCGATGTGCACCTCCCCACCGGTGATTTCTTCTAGACCCGCCACCATGCGTAACAGCGTGCTCTTGCCGCAGCCGCTGGGACCGACGATGACGATGAATTCGCCGTCCGGGATCTCGGCGTTCACGCCGTGGATCACCTTCACCGCCTTCGGCCCCGAGCCGTAGGTCTTGAAAACGTTGCGAAGTGCGATGGCACCCATTTCAGCCTCTCACTTTTCCGTGTCCACGAGGCCCTTGACGAACCACTTCTGCATCAGCATGACCACCAGTGCCGGAGGGATCATCGCCAGAATGGCTGTGGCCATGACCGAATTCCATTCGGTGGCCGCGTCGCCGCCCGAGATCATCTTCTTGATGCCCAACACCACGGGGGCCATGCTCTCGTCGGTGGTCATCAAAAGCGGCCACAGGTACTGATTCCAACCGTAGATGAACTGGATCACGAACAGCGCCGCGATGGACGTGCGCGACAGCGGCAGCAGCACATCCCAGAAAAAGCGCATCGGCCCGGCGCCGTCAATGCGCGCGGCTTCCACCAGTTCATCGGGCACGGTGAGGAAGAACTGGCGGAACAGGAAGGTGGCGGTGGCGCTGGCGATGAGCGGCACGGTCAGGCCTGCGTAGCTGTTGAGCATGCCGAGGTCGGACACCACCTTGTAGGTCGGCAGGATGCGCACTTCCACCGGCAGCATCAAGGTGACGAAGATCATCCAGAAGACGATGGAGCGGCCCGGGAAGCGAAAGTACACCACCGCAAAGGCGGACAGCAGCGAGATCGTGATCTTGCCAATCGCAATCGTCAGCGCCGTGATCATGCTGACCATCATCATCGGCGCCACGGGTGCAATCGTGCTGCCGTATTCCGTTTTGCCACCCAGCAGCGCCAGCTTGTAGCTGTTGACGATGTTGTTGCCCGGCAGCAGAGACATGGGCACGTTCTGCACGATCTGCTCGGCCGTCTGCGTGCTGGCGATGAAGGTGATGTATACCGGGAAGGCCACAATCAGCACGCCCAGCACCAGCACCAGGTGCGACAGCATGTTGGCAATGGGGCGGTTTTCGACCATCAGTAGTTCACTTTCTTTTCGACGTAGCGGAACTGCACGACAGTCAGCGCCACGAGGATCACCATCAGCACCACCGACTGCGCCGCAGAGCCGCCCAGGTCCATGGCCTTGAAGCCGTCGAAATAGACCTTGTAAACCAGGATCGCAGTGTCTTTGCCAGGCCCGCCCGACGTGGCCGCGTCAACGATGGCAAAGGTGTCGATGAAGACGTAGATGATGTTGATGACCAGCAGGAAGAAAGTGGTTGGCGTGAGCAGCGGGAACTGCACGGTCCAGAAACGCCGCCAGGGCCCGGCGCCGTCGATGGCGGCGGCTTCGACCAGGCTCTTGGGAATGGACTGCAGGCCGGCCAGGAAGAACAGGAAGTTGTAGGACAGCTGCTTCCACACCGCTGCCATCACGATCAGCGTCATCGCATGCGTCCCATTCAGCAGGTGGTTCCAGTCAAAACCCATGGCACGCAGCCAGAAGCTCACGATGCCGATGCTGGGCGCAAACATGAAGAGCCACAGCACACCGGCCACTGCGGGCGCCACCGCGTAGGGCCAGATCAGCAACGTGCGGTAGATGCCCGACCCCTTGATCACGCGGTCGGCCATCACGGCCAGCAGCAGCGACAGGCTCAGGCCAATGCCGGCGACCAAAACCGAAAACACGGCGGTGGTCTTGAATGACGCCAGATAGGTGTCGTCGTCCCACAGACGCTGAAAATTCTGCAGACCGACGAATTCAGAACTGGTGCCGAAGGCATCTTCCTGCAGCACGCTTTGAAACAGCGCCTGGCCTGCAGGCCAGAAGAAAAACACCAGCACGATGGCCATTTGCGGCGCCACCAGCACCCAGGGCAGCCACCAGCTCTTGAAGCGGACGCGCTTCTCTACAGCCAAGACGTCTTCCTTTCAGACTCTGACGCCGGCCGCCGCTTATGCACTGCGGCCGGATTGGGGCTCACTTCTTGTTGTCTTTCTGGAAGCGCTCCAGCTGTTCATCGCCCCGCTTCTTGGCCGCCTCCAACCCTTCCTTGGCGGTTTTCTTGCCGGCCCAGACCTGTTCCAGTTCTTCGTCGATGATGGTGCGGATCTGCACGAAGTTTCCGAGGCGGATGCCACGCGACTTGTCGGTGGTCTTGCGGATCATCTGCTGCACCGACACGTCGGTGCCCGGGTTCTGCTTGTAGAAACCCGACTTCTCGGTCATGCCAAAAGACGCGATGGTGATCGGGAGGTAGCCGGTTTCCTGGTGGCTCTTGGCCTGCACTTCGGGATCGGACAGGTACTTGAAGAAGGCGGCCACCGCCTTGTACTCATCGGGCTTCTTGCCCGACATGGCCCACAGGCTGGCGCCTCCGATCACGGTGTTTTGTGGCGCACCAGTCACGTCGGGGTAGTAGGGCAGGGTGCCGATACCGCCGGCGAATTTGGCGTTGCGTTTGACGGCGCCGTACAGCGCTGAGGAGCCGGTGGTCATGGCGCATTCGCCCGAGACGAAAGTGGCGTCGGCGCTGTTGTTGCGGCCCTTGTAAACAAAGAGCCCTTGCTTGGACATGTTGGCCAGGTTTTCGATGTGGCGCACGTGCAGCGGCGTGGTGATGGCCAGCCGCGTGTCCAGCCCCGTGAAGCCGTTGCGCTTGGTCGCAAATTCGACGTTGTGCCAGGCGCTGAAGCTTTCCAGCTGGGTCCAGCTCTGCCAGCTGGTGGTGAAGGGGCACTTGTGGCCGCTGGCCTTGAGCTTGGCGGCCGCCAGCGCCACTTCGGGCCAGGTCTTGGGGGGAGACTCCGGGTCCAGCCCGGCGGCCTTGAAGGCGTCCTTGTTGAAGTGGAAGACGGTCGTGCTGCTGTTGAAGGGCAGGCTCAGCATCTGGCCGTTGGGCGCCGTGTAGTAGCCAGACACCGCCGGCACGTACACCGACGAATCGAAAGCCAGGCCGGCGGTCTTCATGACTTCGTTGACCGGCACGATGGCGCCCTTGCTGGCCATCATGCTCGCGGTGCCCACCTCAAACACCTGCAGGATGTGCGGTGCGTTGCCGGCGCGGAAGGCTGCGATTGCCGCCGCGAACGACTCAGGGTAGGTGCCCTTGAAAGTGGGCGTGATCTTGTAGTCCTTCTGCTTGGCGTTGAAGTCCTTGGCCAGGCCGTTGACCCATTCACCCAGCTGGCCGCTCATGGAATGCCACCACTGCACTTCCACCTGCGCATGGGCTGGCATTGCGATGAAGGCGGCGATGGCGGTGATCGTGGGGGCGAGGGCTTTGAATCTCATGGGTTCTCCAGCAAAGGCTTGGTACGGACGACTCAACAGTATGGGTGGCCCGTGTGACAGTTCTGTTTTGTCATGGAAGGGCCGCAGGATCAACAGGAGTTACCCGCCGCGCCGGTCCAGGCGTGCCAGCGGTGACCCTGCACCGGGCTCTGGCGATGCCCTGGGCTAACATTCGCAGTTACCCTATGAATGCACCGCTGAAAATTGCCGCCCCGGGCCTTGTCGAGCACGCTGAGACCGACACCGTCCGCCTGCGAGAGATTCCCTACAACTACACCTCGTTCTCTGACCGCGAGATCGTGCTGCGCCTCTTGGGCGTGCGCGCCTGGGAAATTCTGCTTCAGCTGCGGCAAGAACGCAGCACCGGCCGCAGTGCCCGCATGCTGTACGAGGTACTGGGCGACATCTGGGTGGTGCAGCGCAACCCGTACCTGGAAGACGACCTGCTCGACAACCCGCGCCGGCGGCAGTTGTTGATCGACGCGCTGCAGCACCGCCTGGTTGAAGTGCAGAAGCGCCGCACGCCGGATGTCGACGCGCAACGTGATGTGCTGGTGGGTGAATTGCTGACAGCGGCCGGCTCGGCGGTTGAAGCCTTTGCCGGCCACTTCCGCGCGGTGTGGGACCTGCGCAAGTCCACGCGTCGCGTGCTTAACCGCTGCACGGCCAAGGACAACCTCAAGTTTGACGGCCTGTCCCGTGTGTCGCACGTCACCGACGCCACTGACTGGCGCGTCGAATACCCCTTCGTCGTGCTCACGCCCGACAGCGAAGCCGAGATGGCCGCACTGGTGGCCGGCTGCATTGAACTTGGCCTGACCATCATCCCGCGTGGCGGCGGCACCGGCTACACCGGTGGCGCGGTGCCGCTGACGTGGAAGAGCGCGGTCATCAACACCGAAAAGCTCGAAGCGATGGGCACGGTTGAGATGGTGCTGCTGCCGGGCCTGTCCACGCCCGTGGCCACTGTCTTCAGCGAAGCTGGCGTGGTCACGCAGCGGGTCGCAGATGCCGCAGAGCGTGCGGGTTATGTTTTTGCCGTGGACCCCACCAGCGCCGAAGCCAGCTGCATCGGCGGCAATATCGCCATGAACGCCGGTGGCAAGAAGGCCGTGCTGTGGGGCACGGCGCTGGACAATCTGGCCAGCTGGAAGATGGTGACGCCCGACGCCACCTGGCTGGAAGTCACGCGCCTGAACCACAACCTGGGCAAGATCCACGACGCGCCTTTGGCCAGCTTCGAGCTGAAGTATTTCGACGCCAGCGGCAAGACACTGCAGCGCACCGAACGGCTCGACATTCCGGGCAGCGTGTTCCGCAAGGAAGGCCTGGGCAAGGACGTCACCGACAAGTTTCTGGCCGGCCTGCCTGGCATCCAGAAAGAAGGCTGCGACGGCCTCATCACCAGCGCGCGCTGGATCGTGCACCGCATGCCCAAGCACACCCGCACCGTGTGCATGGAATTCTTCGGCAACCCGAAGGACGCGGTGCCCAGCATCGTCGAGATCAAGGACTACCTCTTCGGCCTGAAAGAGCAGGGCGTGCTGCTGGCGGGCCTGGAACACCTGGACGACCGCTACCTGCGCGCGGTGGGCTATGCCACCAAGAGCAGGCGCGCGCTGGCGGGGTCCGGTTTGCCCAAGATGGTGCTCATCGGCGACATCGTCGGCGACGATGAAAACGCCGTCGCCCGTGCGGCGAGCGAAGTCGTGCGCATCGCCAACAGCCGCGCCGGCGAAGGTTTCACGGCGGTGAGCGCCGACGCACGCAAGAAGTTCTGGCTCGACCGCAAGCGCACGGCGGCAATAGCCAAGCACACCAACGCCTTCAAGATCAACGAAGACGTGGTGATCCCGCTGCCGCGCATGGGCGAGTACACCGAAGGTATCGAGCGCATCAACATCGAGTTGAGCCTGCGCAACAAGCTTGAACTGGTGGATGCGCTGCAGGCCTTTTTTGCACGCGGCAAATTGCCATTGGGCAAAAGCGATGACGCCGGCGACATCCCCAGTGCCGAGTTGCTGGAGGACCGCGTGCAGCAGGCGCTTGCTCTCCTGAGCGAAGTGCGCGCGCTGTGGCAGCACTGGCTGGACAACCTGGACGTGGTGCAGCCCGACACGCAGGAAACCTGCTTCGCGCCGCTGCAGGACTGGCGCCTGCGCGCCAGCTGGAAGACGCAAATCCTCAAACCCCTGCAGCAAATCTTCGCAGGCAGCGCCTTCATCCCACTGCTGGACGAATGCCGCAGCATTCATAAAGGCGTGCTGCGCGGCCGCGTGTGGGCGGCCTTGCACATGCATGCCGGTGACGGCAACGTGCACACCAACATCCCCGTCAACAGCGACAACTACGCCATGCTGCAGACGGCGCATGAAGTGGTGGCGCGCATCATGGTGCTGGCGCGGCGGCTGGGTGGCGTCATCAGCGGTGAACATGGCATCGGCATCACGAAGCTTGAATTCGTCACCGACGATGAACTGAAAGCCTTCGCCGACTACAAACTGCGCATCGACCCCGAAGGCCGCTTCAACAAGGGCAAGTTGCTGCGCGGTGTGATGGGTGATTCACGCCACGCCGACCTGAGCGCCGCCTACACGCCGAGCTTTGGCCTCATGGGCCATGAATCGCTCATCATGCAGCAGAGCGACATCGGCGCCATCAGCGACAGCATCAAGGACTGCCTGCGCTGCGGCAAGTGCAAACCGGTGTGCGCCACGCATGTGCCGCGCGCCAACCTGCTGTACAGCCCGCGCAACAAGATCCTGGCCACATCGCTGCTGATCGAAGCCTTCCTCTACGAAGAACAGACGCGCCGCGGCATCAGCGTGCAGCACTGGGAAGATTTCGAAGACGTGGCCGACCACTGCACCGTGTGCCACAAGTGCCTGTCGCCATGCCC
The DNA here is from genome assembly GCA_043716775.1 of Rubrivivax sp. Taxonomy (GTDB): domain Bacteria; phylum Pseudomonadota; class Gammaproteobacteria; order Burkholderiales; family Burkholderiaceae_C; genus Rubrivivax. The sequence continues at coordinate 20,654 of JAYSYB010000487.1, read as the reverse complement.
CGTGAACATCGACTTCGGCGATGTCACCATGGCCATGCGCAACCTGCTGCGCAAGATGGGCAAGAAGAGCTTCCGCCCCGGCAACGCGGCAGCGATGCTGTTCTTGAACGCCACCAGCCCGCAGGCCATCAAGCTGATGCGCGTTGCCATGGTGGACGTGGGCTTCAAGGCGCAGCGTTTCCTGAATGGACTGATGAAACCGGCTGCGCGCAAGCAGACGGCTGCGCCCCCTACCACGCTGGGGGCCGCGCCGCTGAAAGAGCAGGTCATCCACTTCATCAACAAGAAGATGCCGGGCGGCCTGCCGAAGAAAACTGCGCGCGCGCTGCTGGACATCGAGGACAGGGATTACGTCCCGATCATCCGCAACCCGCAGGCCACCACGGCCGAGACCGAGGCGGTCTTCTACTTTCCGGGCTGCGGGTCAGAGCGCCTGTTCAGCCAGGTCGGCCTGGCGACGCAGGCGATGCTGTGGCATGCGGGTGTGCAGACCGTGTTGCCACCCGGCTACCTCTGCTGCGGCTACCCGCAGCGCGGCAGCGGGCAGGCCGACAAGGCCGAGAAGATCATCACCGACAACCGGGTGCTGTTCCACCGTGTGGCCAACACGTTGAACTACCTGGACATCAAGACCGTGGTGGTGAGCTGTGGCACCTGCTATGACCAGTTGCAGGGCTACAAGTTCGAGGACATCTTCCCCGGCTGCCGCATCGTCGATATCCACGAATACCTGCTTGAAAAAGGCATCACGCTGAACGCCACGCAGCAGGCCGGCTATCTGTACCACGACCCGTGCCACAGCCCCATGAAGCTGCAGGAACCGTTGAAGACGGTAAAGGCATTGCTGGGCCCGAACGTCATCAAGAACGAACGTTGCTGTGGCGAAAGCGGCACGCTGGGCGTAACCCGGCCCGACATCAGCACGCAGGTGCGCTTCCGCAAGGAAGAAGAGATCCGCAGCGGGGAAACCGTGCTGCGGGAATTGATGACCAAGACGCCAACGCTGAGCGCACCTGGTTCTTCCAGCGACAGGGCCAATATCAAGATCCTCACCAGCTGCCCCAGCTGCCTGCAGGGCCTAAAGCGCTATGAGGACGATCTGCAAAGCGGCCTGCTGGAAGCCGACTACATCGTGGTTGAAATGGCGCGTGTGATGCTGGGCGAAGACTGGTTGCAGCAGTACGTGGCAAGCGCCAATTCGGGTGGCATCGAGCGCGTGCTGGTGTAGGGCCCCAAGCGCGGTTGCCCGCCCCCCGCTTGACACTTTTGACAGCAGGGCCGGTGGGCTTTCAGGCACGAGCGATGAAAGGGTGGGGACTAAACTGCGGTTTCTTCTCTCACCTTGCACAAGCCCCCATGGCCGGCCTAGACCGCAACACCCCGCAGCCGACCGCACTTACCGTGCACCAAGCGTCTCGTGTGCTGGAAGTGGCTTTTGATGACGGCGCGCAATTTCGCATCCCTTTCGAGTTGATGCGTGTGTATTCCCCGTCGGCTGAAGTGCAGGGCCACGGCCCCGGGCAGGAGGTGCTGCAGACCGGCAAACGTGAAGTGGGTATCGACGACCTTTCGGCCGTTGGTCATTACGCAGTGCAGCCGCGTTTTTCCGACGGCCACGATACCGGCATCTTTTCTTGGGACTACCTCTACAAGCTGGGCCGTGACCAGGCAGAGATGTGGCAGCGTTACGAAGAACGCTTGGCCGCAGGCGGCATGAGCCGTGACGCGGCCATGGTCCCAGCCGCTGCCACCGCCGCATCCGGCGCCTGCAAGAGCCATTGATTGAGTCACGGACACCGCGCACCCGCCATGGCCCAGACCCACTTCGGCTACCAGAACGTTGACGACGCCGACAAGGCCCGCCGCGTGCGCGGTGTCTTCGACTCCGTCGCGTCGCGCTACGACCTCATGAACGACGTGCTGTCGCTGGGCCTGCACCGCGCCTGGAAGGCCTACGCCGTGGCCGTGGCCGCCGTGCAGCCGGGCATGCAGGTGCTGGACATCGCGGGCGGCACCGGGGATCTGGCGCGCGCTTTTGCCCACCGAGTGGGCACTGCCGGCCGCGTGGTGCTGACTGACATCAATGAAGCCATGCTGCGCACCGGTCGTGACCGGCTGCTGGATGAAGGCATGCTGCTGCCGACAGCAGCATGCGATGCTGAACACCTGCCTTTTGCCACTGGCTCGGCAAACGGCGGCTTCGACCTCGTCTGCGTCGCGTTCGGCCTGCGCAACATGACGCACAAGGAATCCGCGCTGAAAGAAATGTGCCGCGTGCTGCGCCCCGGCGCCCGTTTGCTGGTGCTTGAGTTTTCAGCCCCGGCCGCGCCTTTGAAGAAACCGTACGAGTGGTATTCCTTCAGCTTCATGCCGCTGATGGGCAAGCTTATCGCGGGTGATGCCGACAGCTACCGGTACCTGGCCGAAAGCATCCGCATGCATCCCGACCAGGCGACACTGAAAACAATGATGCAGGCCTCGGGCTTTGCCCATGTCGATGTGCACAACCTGGCCGCTGGCATCGTGGCCCTGCATGTGGGCGTGAAGTGCTGAGCCGACTGCGTTCTGGCTGGCGTTCGGCTTCAAGTCCGCGCAGCCACGCCGCCCAAGGCGACATGCAGGACTTCCTGCATGTCGCACGCCAGAGCTTCCTGCAGATGCAGGCTGCATGGGACCGTGCCGACCTGCCTGCCTTGGGCGTTATGGCTACCGAGCCCTTGCTGGAAGACCTGCGTGAACAACTCGCCTTGCGCGGCCCGGGCCCCAACCACACCGAGGTGCTGGAGTTGCAGGCCCGGCTGCTGGCGCTGGAAGAGCTGCACGAAGCCTTCCTGGCCAGCGTCGAATTCACCGGCCTGATCCGAGAACAGCTGGATGACGCCGCAGAGCCTTTCCGGGAACTCTGGCTGTTGGCCAAGCTCAAGACAGCAGGGCGCGGATGGCGACTGGCACGTGTGCAATCGCTGGGCTGAGGCTGGACGTGAGGGTCCGGAAGGACCCGAACGCCTGGCGAAGGCCCGGCGGCGATTTCACGCCGCTGGGCTGAGGCTGGACGTGAGGGTCCGGAAGGACCCGAACGCCTGGCGAAGGCCCGGCGGCGATTTCACGTCGCTGGGCTGATCGGCCCGTGACTTCGTGCCCCGTGCCACCCTGGCTGAAGGGGCCTGCCTTTCTCCTGGCTGTCAAGGGCCTAGGGTTACACTGAAAGGCTTGACCCTGCCGGGTTTGCAGAGCCTGAGCAAAGCGTGCTGAAACAGCCACTGAAGACCGGGCCAATCCGAGCCGATAGGCCCTCGACATGCTGCACGGCAGTTGAATTTTTCCCCGCCGAATCGATAGAGGACCCGCGCATGAACCTGTTGACGCTGAACGCCCCGACCCGGGCCCGCCTTTGGATTCCGCTGGCCGTGGTGGCGACAGCGGCACTCTTTGTGGGTTGCGGCGAAAAGAAAGACAAAGCTGCCAGCCAGACCGCAGCCAAGGTGGGCAAGGACGAGATCACCGTCCACCAGATCAACTTCGTGCTGCAGCAGCAGCGCAACCTGCGGCCCGAGCAGACCGACGCCGCCACGCGGCAGATCCTGGACCGCCTGATCGAGCAGCAACTGGCGCTGCAGAAGGTCGATGAACTCAAGCTCGATCGCGACCCGCGCGTGGTGCAGCAGCTGGAGGCCGCACGCCGTGAAATCCTGGCCCGCGCCTACGTTGAAAAGGTCGGTGAAGCAGCCCCGAAGCCCACTGCCGAAGAGATCAAGAAGTACTACGACGACAAACCCGAACTGTTCCGCGAGCGGCGTGTCTACAGCATTCAGGAAATTGCAGTTGAGGCGCGACCCGACCAGGTGCAGGACCTGCGCGCCAAGCTCGCCGACGCCAAGAGCATCAATGAATTCGTCGACTACCTGAAGGCCGCGGGGCTGCGCTTTTCGGGCAACCAGGCCGTGCGCGCGGCGGAGCAACTGCCCTTCGGCACGCTGGAAGCCATGGCCAAGATGAATGACGGCCAGGCGATGGTGGTGCCTTCGCCCACGGGTGCGACCGTCATCGTGCTGGCGGGTTCGCGCATGCAGCCGGCGACTGAAGAGCAGTCGCGTCCGGCCATCGAACAGTTTCTGCTGAACGACCGCAAGCGCAAGTTGGTGGAAGAAGACATGAAGGCGCTGCGCGCCGCAGCGAAGGTCGAATTTGTGGGCAAGTTTGCGGAGGCTGCCGCTTCTGCACCGGTCGCAGCGCCTGCCGCTTCACCGGCGCCTGCTGCACCTGCAGCACCGGCAGCAAGCGGTGGCCTGAGCAGCACTGACATCAACAGGGGCTTGGGGCTCAAGTGATGACGGGCCTTGCCGCATTGCTGGCCGCGCTTCTGATCGCTTTCCTTTCTGTGGGCACGCCCGCACAAGCGCAGACCGGTGCCACCAGTGTTGCCGGTCCTGCAGCCATTACCGAATACCGCCTGGGCGCAGGCGACGTAGTGCGCATCGCGGTGTTCCAGAACCCTGAGCTGACGCTGGAAACGCGCGTCACCGAAGCCGGTGTCATTTCGTACCCGCTGCTGGGCGTGGTGCGGGTGGGTGGCCTGAGCGTCACCGAAGCCGAAAAGCGCGTGGCCGACGGCCTGCGCAACGGCAACTTCGTCAAGAGCCCGCAGGTCACGCTGGTTGTGCTGCAGGTGCGTGGCAATCAGGCCAGCGTGCTGGGTCAGGTCAATCGACCAGGGCGCTATCCCATCGAAGTGGCCGACATGCGCCTGACCGACCTGCTGGCCACGGCTGGCGGAACGGCTGCGGGGGGTGCCGACATCGTGGTCGTCACCGGCACGCGCAACGGCCAGCCCTTCCGCCAGGAAGTGGACCTGCCCACGCTGTTTGCCACCGGTGGTGCGGGCAAGGATTTCTTCGTCCTCAATGGCGACACGGTGTGGGTCGACCGCCAACCCATCGTCTACATCTACGGCGAAGTGCAGCGCCCGGGTGCGATGCGGCTGGAGCGCGACATGACGCTGTTGCAGGCGCTGGCCACCGGCGGCGGCCTCACGGCGCGGGGCACGGACAAGGGCATAAAGCTGCACCGCAAAGGAAATGCCGGCAAGGTCCAGGTCATTGAGCCCGTCATGACCGACACGCTGCGCGAAGGGGACGTCGTCTTCGTGCGCGAGAGTCTTTTTTAGAGAGTGGTTGACGGAGTGAGTTCATGACGCTTTCGCAGTTTCTGTCGATCCTGAAAGCGCGCGCCGGGTTGGCGCTGCTGATCCTGGTCGGCACGGTGGCGCTCACTTTGGGTGTCAGCCTGCTGCTGCCCAAGCAGTACAAGGCCGTCGCCAGCGTCGTCATCGACTTCAAGCCCGACCCCATCACGGCCGCACTTTATGGCGGTGGTGGTTCGCCCACGCTGATGGCGACTCAGGTGGACATCATCAAGAGCGACCGCGTGGCAGAGCGCGTGGTGCGCAACCTCAAGCTCAACGAAAACCCCCAGGTGCGTCAGCAGTGGACCGACGAAGCCAAAGGCGTGGGCACCATTGAAAGCTGGCTGGCCGGCGTGTTCCAGAAGAACATGGACGTCGAGCCATCGCGCGAAAGCAGTGTCATCGCGGTCAGCTACAAGGCCGCCGATGCGCGCTTTGCGGCGGCACTGGCGAATGCCTTTGTGCAGGCTTACATCGACACCACGCTTGAGCTGCGCGTCGACCCGGCGCGTCAGTACTCCACCTTCTTCGAGACGCGCTCGCGTGAAGCGCGTGAAGCGCTGGAACGCGCACAGTCCAAGGTCAGCAAGTTCCAGGCTGAAAAGGCCATCATCGCCACCGACGAACGGCTGGATGTGGAGAACGCGCGCCTGAATGAACTGTCGTCGCAGTTCACCGCGGTCCAGGCGATGTCGGCCGAGTCCGGCAGCCGCCAGACCCAGGCCCAAGGCAAGGACGCCGACCGCCTGCAAGAAGTGCTGAACAACCCCATCGTTGGCGCACTCAAGGCCGACATCAACCGTGGTGAAGCGGCACTGCAGCAGCTGGGCACGCGCCTGGGCGACAGCCACCCTCAAGTGCAGGAAGCACGCGCGAACGTGGCCGAGTTGCGCGCGCGCCTGGTGGCTGAAACTGCCAAGGTCACTGGCGGTGTCGCAGTGTCCAACACCATCAACCGCCAGCGCCAGGCCGAGATCAAGGGCTCGCTGGAAGCGCAGCGCGACAAGGTGCTGCGCATGAAGTCGGTGCGTGACGAAGGCCTGGTGCTGCTGCGCGAAGTCGAAAACGCGCAGCGCACTTATGACGCCATCCTGCAACGCTTCACGCAGACGAGCCTGGAAAGCCAGACCACGCAAAGCAACGTCAACCAGCTCACGCAGGCGGTGCCGCCGCTTGAACCCGCCACGCCGCGGCTGCTGCTGAACACGCTGTTGTCGGTGCTGGTGGGCGCGCTGCTGGCGGTGGTGGCGGCGCTCTTCCTGGAACTGCGTGACCGCCGAGTGCGCAACATCGACGACCTTGTCGCCACGCTGGGCCTGCCGGTGATTGGCGCGCTGCCGCGGCCGGGCTCAAAGCTTGCGCTCGGTGCTGGCGGTTCATTCATGCAGCAGCGGCTTTTGCAGCCGTTGACACCGCCGCTGCCGCAGCCGGCCAAGGGGGCCTGATGGCCAAGTTCAGAGACGCGACCGACGACACCACGGTGCTGCCGGCCAGCGCAGGTGCTGGTCCGAATGCCAGCGCCAGCGTGACCCAGGGCGATGCATCCGCTGCACCCGACCCGGCCGTGCATGACCGCTCCATCGGCGACATCCTGGCCGAACTGCGCCACCTGTCCGCAAACCAGGTAGAGAAAATTCTGGCCCACCAGCGCGAAAGGGGCGTGCGCTTCGGCGAAGCTGCTGTCGCCCTGGGTCTGGCCAGCAAGGACGACGTCATCTTTGCGCTGGCGCAGCAGTTCCACTACCCCTACGCGCCCGAAGAACAGCGCAAGCTGCAAGGCGATCTGGTCGCGCTGAACGAGCCGTTCTCTGCCCGCGCCGAAAGCTTCCGCGCGCTGCGCAGCCAGCTGATGATGCGGCTGTTCGGTGACGCCGACCGCATGGGCGGCCCTGGCCGCGCCCTGGCCGTCATAAGCCCCGACACCGGCGACGGCAAGACGTACACCGCCACCAACCTGGCCGTCACGCTGGCGCAACTGGGCGGGCGCACGCTGCTGGTGGATGCCGACATGCGCAGCCCGCGCGTGCATGAAGTCTTCCAGCTGGGCAACCAGGCCGGGCTGTCCAGCATCCTGTCAGGCCGCGCCGACAAGCAGGTGATCCAGCAAGTGGCCGCCATTCCCAGCCTCTTTGTGCTGCCGGTGGGCACCACGCCGCCCAACCCGCAAGAACTGGTGGAGCGGCCCGCTTTCGGCATGCTGCTGCGTGAACTGGTAGCCAAGTTCGACCACGTCGTGGTGGACACGCCCGCCGCGGTGCACGGCGCCGACGCCGCCGTGATCGCCGCCAAGTGCGGTGCGGCGCTGGTGCTGGCGCGCAAGAACGTGTCGCGCAGCGCGGCGCTGCGCGAGCTGGTGGCGTCGCTGGCCGGTGCGCCCGTCAAGCTGGCTGGCGTGGTCTTCAACGAGTTCTGAGTCCCTAAAACCCTAACGTTAATGTCCAGCGTCATAACCCGGCCCGTGGCCCCTGGCGCGGGTTCCAACGACAAGCTGACCCTGGCGGTGTTGGCGGGCGGCTTCCTGCTGCTGCTGGTGCCCACGGTGCTGGACCTGGCGCGCCAAGTCTGGACATCTGACGAACAGGGCCACGGCCCGATCATCTGCGTCGTCAGCCTGTGGTTGATGTGGCGCCGCCGGCAGGACGTGATCGACGCGCCGTATCAGCCCGCCAACGCCGCCGGCTTTGTGCTCTTCGGCGTAGCGATGCTGCTGTACGCGCTGGGCCGGTCGCAGCAAATCATCCAGGGCGAAGTGGTCGGCATCATCGTCGCGGCAGCCGCGCTGCTGCTGCTGCTGCGCGGGGTGCAGGGCCTGCGCGCGGTGGCCTTCCCGCTTTTCTTCCTGGCCTTCATGGTGCCGCTGCCGGGGGTGCTGGTGCAGGCCATCACGATCCCGCTCAAGACAGCCGTCAGCTATGTGGCCGAAGCGCTGATGCACAAGGCCGGCTACCCCGTCGGCCGCACCGGTGTCATCCTCACGGTGGGGCCCTACCAGCTGCTGGTGGCCGACGCTTGCGCCGGTCTGAATTCGATGTTCACGCTGGAAGCCCTCGGCCTGCTGTACATGAACCTGATGGGCTACACCAGCAAGTTGCGCAACGTGCTGCTGGCGATCCTGGTGGTGCCGATCGCCTTTGTAGCCAACGTCGTCCGCGTGATCATCCTGATCCTGGTGACGTACCACTTCGGCGATGAAGCCGGCCAGGGCTTTGTGCATGCCTTCGCCGGCATGGTGCTGTTTGGCATCGGCCTGGCGATGATGCTTGCCACCGACGGCCTGTTGGGCCGGGCGATGGGCCGCTTTGGCGGTCGTGCCCATGCGGAGCGCACGGCATGAACCCGAACTCGGTCTTGTCCGCCGGGCCCAGATCCCCGCTGCTGCCGCTGCGCCGCGTGCTGTTGCTCACCGCGCTGATGGTGCTTGCCGCTGTTGCCGGCGAACTGCTGCGCCCCACCGAGCGCTTGGCCGACCTGAAGCCGCGCATTGCACTGGAGCAGCAGGTTCCCGAAGCCTTTGGCGAATGGAAGCTGGACCGCAGCATCCGCCCCGTGGTGCCCGACCCCGGCCTGCAAGCGATGCTGGACGTGCTGTATTCGCAGACCCTGGCGCGCACCTACATCAACGCGCGCGGCCAGCGGGTGATGCTGTCCGTCGCCTACGGCAGTGACCAGAGCAACGAAGCCACGGCCGTGCACCGCCCCGAGTTCTGCTATTCGGCGCAGGGCTTCCGCGTGCGGGGCGCCGGCAGCACGCAGTTGGCAATCGGCGGCACGCAAGTGCCGGTGGCCCGCGTGGTGGCGCAGTTGGGCCAGCGCATTGAGCCCATCACCTACTGGGTGACGTTGGACGAAGCCGCCACGCTGCCCGGCGTGGGCCGCAAGCTGCAGCAGATCCGCTACGGCCTGCGCGGCCAGATCCCGGACGGCATGCTGGTGCGGGTGTCCAGCATCTCACCCGTGCTGGACGAAGCCTTTGCCGTGCAGCAGCGCTTCCTGGAGCAGTTGCACGCGGCCGTGCCGGCGGCGGTGCGCACGCGCTATTTCGGCGCAGCGCGGGCGCTGTGAACCGTGCAAGCCCCGCACCCGAATTCCGACGGGGTGTTTGATCGCACGCTGAGGCGTTTGATCGGTGGTCTGCTGCACCGGCTGCGCTACCTGAGCCTGAAGCCCTTCGACGAAAGCACCTCAGAAGGCCGCGCGCATGAAAGGCACCGCCGGCTGGCACTGAGCGCGCTGGCGGCGGCACTGGCCAAGGCGCTGGCGGTACTGACGACGCTGGTCTCCATTCCGCTGGCGCTGCGCTATCTGGGCGACGAACGCTTCGGTGTCTGGTCCACGCTCAGCGCGCTGGTCCTGACGCTGCAGTTTGCCGACCTGGGCCTGGGCAATGGCGTGGTCAACACGGTGTCCAACGCTCACGGCGCGGGTGACCGCGCTGCACTGCGCCGTTATGTGTCCAGCGCCGCGTGCGCCTTGCTCGGCGTCTGCGCGCTGCTGCTGCTGGTGGCCGCAGTGCTGCTGCCGCTGCTGCCGTGGGCGCAGGTCTTCAACCTCAAGGACGCGAGGGTGGCCGACGAGATCACGCCGTCGGTGGCGGTGTTTGCGGCCTGCGTGGCGCTGGCGGTGCCGTTGGGCCTGGTGCAGCGGGTGCAGATGGCGCTGCAGCGCAGCTTCATCGCCAGCGCCTGGCAGTGCCTGGCCAGCCTCGTCAGCGTGCTGGCGATCTGGCTGTGCACCCAATTGCAGCTGGGCCTGCCGTGGCTGGTGCTGGCGCTGTTGGGTCCGCCGTTGCTGGCAGGCCTCTTGAATGCGCTTTTTTTCTTCGGCCGTACCGAGACCGACCTGCGCCCGCGCCGTGCCGATGTCACGCGCGCGGCGGCCGGCACGCTGCTGCGCACCGGTGCGAGCTTCTTCGTCATCCAGGTGGCGGTGGCAATCGTCTTTGCGTCCGACAGCATCGTCATTGCGCACCTGTTGGGCGCGGCTGAGGTGGCGCGCTACGCGGTGCCGGAAAAGGTTTTCAGCATCATCTCGCTGGCCGTTGCCACGGCCGTCAGCCCGCTGTGGCCGGCATACAGCGCGGCCATCGCGCGCGGTGACGTGGACTGGGTGCGCCACATGCTGAAACGGTCCTTGCTGGTGGCGGCGCTCTTCACCACCGCCGCAGCGCTGGTGTTGGGGCTGGCAGGACCATGGTTGATCCACCTGTGGGTCGGCGACGCGGTGCAGGTGCCGGGGTTGCTGCTGCTGGCGCTGGGGCTTTGGAAAATGCTCGAAGGCGTGGGTTTCGCCCTCGGCATGTTTCTCAACGGCGGTGGGCAACTGCGCTTCCAGATCATCACCGCGTGGACGATGGCGGTGGCTGTGATCGTGCTGAAGCCGGTGTTGGTGCTGCAGTGGGGGCTGGCGGGTGCGCCGCTGACGACGGCGCTGGTCTACCTCACGATCACACTGATCCCACTGGCCGTCTTTGTGCCCCGGATGTTGCGGGCCATGCAGCCCAAGGGTGCGACAGTCGGTATGCACCCACCCACGGCTGTCACGGGCTGATGGACGCCACCATGGCCGCGTCCGCAGACGCCTACCTTCAAAGGTTCGAGCCCATCGAATCATTGCCGCGTGACGTGCTGCTGCGCGAGATGGACGCGGCATGGGAAAGCTTGGGGCTGGACAACAAGGTCCCACTGCATGCCCAGGCCAGCCAGGTCGGCCGCTTCTACAGCCACCCGGTGTGGGTGCTGAATGGGCTGTTTTCCGCCGTGGATCCGGCGTCGCTGGCGCACCGGAAGGCCATCGCCTCATACGTCGCCACACTGCAACCCGCACACGTCGCGGACTATGGCGGCGGCAGCGGGGTGCTGGCTTGCCTCATGGCGGCTGCGGTCACCACGGCCGCTGTGGACATCGTCGAGCCCTTTCCCTCTGCCTACTTTGTGTCGCGCATGGCCGATGTGCCGCGCGTGCGTTATGTCGTTGCCTTTGATCACCGCTACGACCTCGTGATTGCGCAGGACGTGCTGGAGCATGTGGATGACCCGGTGGGCCTGGCTCTGGATTTGGTGGACGCCGTGCGTGACGGCGGCACACTGATCTTTGCCAATTCCTTCTGGCCCGAGATCAAGTGCCACTTGCCGGCCACCTTCTATCTGCGCCATCAATTCGGCATGGTGATGGGTGCCGCAGGCTTGACCCGCCAGGGCCGAATTCCAGGGGTCAACCACAGCGAGGTGTTCTTCAAGCCCGCTGCGGCCGACAGAGCGGCCGCGCAGCGCGCAGCGCGCCGCGCGCGTCTGCTGGGCCCAGCACTGAACGCAACGCGGCTGGGCCTGTCCAGGCTGACGCGGATCCTGGTTGCGCCGTCGTTATGAAGATCGCCCTCGTCAGCAGCTACGAACTTGAAGGCGGGGCCGCGCGTGCGTCGCATCGGCTCTTTGAAGCGTTGCGCAGGGCGGGTCTGGATGCTTCTCTGCATGTGCTGTACCGCAGCAGCACCAATCCGCAGGTGCACGGTTCGTCGGGTACGCATTCAAAAGGGACTGCCCGCATCGCCGCACGCCTGCGCTGGCACGTCGACCAGGCACCCGGGGCGCTGCTGGGTCTGCAGCGCGGCGAGTTTTCGCTCAACTGGTTGCGCGCGGGGCTTGCGCAACGCTTGCGGGGCGTGGCGGCCGATGTGGTGCACCTGCACTGGCTCCACGCCGGTTTTGCGTCGGTGGCCGAGATCGCGGCGCTGCGCGGGCCGGTGGTGTGGACGGCGCACGACATGTGGCCTTTCACCGGTGGCTGCCACTACGACGCGGGCTGCGGGCGCTTTGAGGACGCGGCTTGCAACCCCTGCCCGCTGCAGACACGCGGCCTTGCCTTCGCTCTGCCGCGCCAGCGCCTGGCGGCCAAAGTGAGGGCCACGGCAGCGACAGACCTGCGCTTCGTCTGCCCCAGCGGCTGGATGGCCGGTGTCGCCAGCCGCAGCGTCGTCGCGCGCGGGCGCCGCGTGCAGGTCATCCCCAACGCCATCGACACTGCCCGCTTCAAACCCATGGACCGCCGCGCCGCGCGCGAACTCTTCGGTCTGCAGCAAGACAGCAGCGTGCTGCTGTTCGGCGCCGTCAATGCCGAAGCCGATGCACGCAAGGGCTATGCGCAGCTGGACGCAGCCTTGCAGCGGCTGCTGGCGCGTGGCCTGAGCGCCGACGTGCAGGCAGGCCTGCTGCTCTGCGTCTTCGGCGGCGCCGGGCGTGGTGACGGCCTGCTGCACGGCATCCCCGTGCGCCATGTGGGCCACCTGCACGATGACGAATCGCTGGTGGCGTTGTATTCGGCGGCCGACCTCTTCATCGCCCCCAGCCTGCAGGACAACCTGCCCAACACCGTGCTTGAAGCCAATGCCTGTGGCCTGTCGACGGTGGCTTTCGACATCGGTGGCATGACCGACCTGATCGAGCACCGCCACTCCGGTTGGCTGGCCACGGCCGGCGACGCCGAAGCGCTGGCCGATGGCATCGCCCACGCGCTGCAGCATCCGCAGTGGCGGCAAGCCGCGGGCGCCGCTGCACGGGCGTCTGCCGTGGCGCGGTTTTCGTACCCTGTCGTGGCGGCTGCGCATGCCGCGCTGTACCGCGACGCGATGTCAGGTGTTGCGTCATGAGTGCACGTCGTGGGTGAGTTGCAGTTCTCCATCGCCACCCCAACCCGCAACGCACTGGGCAAGCTGCGGCGCTGCGTCGGGTCGGTCCGCGGTCAGGCCGGCGTGACGCTGGAACACCTGGTGCAGGACGCACAGTCTGAAGACGGCAGCCCCGACTGGTTGCGCACGCAGGCGGCGCAAGACCCGCGCCTGCAAGCGGTGAGCGCGGCCGACGCTGGTATGTACGACGCCATCAACCGCGCCTGGACGCGGTCCAGCGGGCGCGTGCTGTCTTGGCTGAATGCCGACGAACAGTATCTGCCGGGCACGCTGCAACGCGTGCAGGCCTACCTGTCCCAGCATGCGGATGTGGACGTGCTGTTTGCCGACTATCTGGTGGCCGACGAGGCCGGTCGCGCGGTGGCTCTGCGGCGTGAAATCCCGCTGCGCCGCTTCAACGTCGTCAACGGTTTTCTCAACACGCAGTCGTGCACGATGTTCTTCAGGCGCGCGCTGCTGGATCGTGGCGCACTCAAATTGGACAGCCGCTACCGCTATGCCGCCGACAAGGAACTGGTGCTGCGGCTGCTGGACAGCGGCGCGCGTTTTGCGCATCTGCCCGAAGTGCTGTCGGTGTTTGGCGTCGACGGCAACAACCTGAGCACGCACGCGCGCATGGAACAGGAAGCCGAGGCCATCCGTCTGGCCTATGGCGGCTTTCGCTGGCGGCCCTTGCGTGCGCTGGCGGTGGGCGCGCGGCGTGTCGAACGGGCCTGGCGCGGTGGCTACCGGCGCACGGACTTTCGCTACCGGTACGCGCTGGACGAAGTGCCGCACTATGCCGACTACCAGGCGCGCGCGCTGGGCGGGCGGTACACGCTGGCGGTGACCGAAGGCCACGCTGAACGACTGGACGAACGGCTGGATGCCCGGCTGGATACTCAGCCTTCGGCAACGATTCCCGACCGGAGCAACGCGCGATGAGCACGTCCATGCAGTCCCGATGGTGGGCGCGCGCCAGACCCCCCAAATACGCACCCGTGTCGCGCATGGCGCTGCCGCTGCCGCCATCGGCCGAAGGCCTGTGCGCCACCGAATGGCTGGTGCTGGGTGTGCTGGCGCTGGCGACGATGATCAGCGCGTCGGCGCCGCTCTTTGGCTTGCCGCTGCACCGGACCATCCTCAACCATTTCCCGCTGTCGGTTCTGGGCCCGGTGCTGCTGGTGCACCTGGTGGGGCTGGCGCTGAACCGCCGCCAGCCACCTTACGGCGAGACCTTTGCCGCCTGCCTGCCGCTCTTGCTGCTGGCCACTTACGCGCTGGTGGGTTCGGCAGTGGCGAAGTGGGAATTGAAAGAGCGCGACACCTACCTGACCTTTGGCGTCTACACCGCGCTGCTGCCGCTGTACGCGGCGTCGGTGCCCACGCTGCTGCAGCGCCTGCGCTACTGGGCCATCGGCATCATCACGGTCTGGGTCTTTTTCTCGGGGGCGGCGCTGGTGGGCGAGGTCGCGCGCATTGGCACGCGCGAGACGCTGCACGAGATTGAATACCTCGTCATCAGCGGCTTCTTCGTCCTCTACTACGCGGTGCGGTCCAAGACCATCAAGTTGCTGGCCTTTGCAATGCTGCTGGCCGCAGCGGTGCTGAACCAGAAGCTCACCGGCTACATCATCGCGGCCATGGCGGTGATCCACATCGTGGTGGCGGCCGGCTGGCGGCGCCTGCTGCCGCAGTGGCGACCGGCTTATGCCGTGGGCGCCGTGGTCTTTACCGTGGCGGTGGCGGTGGCGCTGACGCTCTTGTACTTTGAATTCCGCCAGCAGTTGCCCAGCGGCAACGTCGACGTGCGCATGAAGCAGTACGAAGCCGCCATGCGCCAGTTCATTGAAAGCCCGATCTGGGGCAGCGCCTACACCGCAGGTTCAGGGGAAGCCTACCGCGAGTCCTTCCGCGTGCTGAACATCCCCACGCACAGTGACGTGCTGGATGTGCTGAAGCACGGCGGGCTGATCGGCTTTGTGCTCTTCTGCTGGGGTTACTGGAAGATCTTTGCGCTGATCAACCGCGCGGTCAGCGCCACGCGCACTGATGGACTTCAGGGTGCAGGCGCTGACTCTTTGCTCAATGCCTACTTCGTTGGCGTGCGCTTTTTTGCGTTCACGGCGCTGGTGACGTTTTCGCTCAACCCGCTGCTGCTGAAGGGGCCGTTCCTCATCGTCATTTGGGGCAATTTGGGGCTGGGCGTGGGCATGGCGCTGACCGCTACCAGAGCGGCCACACGCGCAGCCAAGGCAAGCGCGCCAGCGTGAAAGCGGCTCGGCCACCGGGTGTGCTCTTTGCCCACGCCGGGGCTGAGCTCTACGGGGCCGACCGCATCCTGCTGGAACTGGCCGCGGGCCTGAAGGCGCGCGACTATTCCCTGCAGGTGGTGCTGCCAGGCCCGGGGCCGCTGCAAGCGGAACTGGCGCGTGCGGGCGTGGCCACACGGCAACGCAACCTCGGCGTGCTGCGGCGGCGCTACTTCACGCCGCTGGGCCTGGCCAACCGCCTGTGCCGCGTGGTGGGTGCGGCATTTTTCTTGCGCCAGCTGATTCGTGAACAGGGCCTGAACATCATGCACAGCAACACCACGGCCGTGCTGGCAGGCGCCTTGGCAGCGCGGCTGGCGGGGGTGCCCCATGTCTGGCATGTGCATGAGATCACCACCCGCCCGCGCTGGTTTGCGTGGCTGATGGCGCAGTGCGTGGGCCGGCTGTCGCAGCGCGCGGTGTTTGTCTCTGCCGCCACGCGCGACCATTTGTGCGCGCTGAGCCCGCGCGTGCGCAGCAAGGCCGTCGTCATCCACAACGGCATCGACACCGCGCGTGCGCTGGACGGGCAACGTGGCGTGCTGCGGCGTGAATGCGGTTGGGATGAATCGCACTGCATCGTCGGCATGGTGGGCCGCATCAACTGGTGGAAGGGGCAGGGCGTGTTGCTGGACTGTGCGGCCCGGCTGCTACCCACTGACGCGGGTCTGCGCTTCCTGATGGTGGGCGGCACCTTCGATGGCGACAACCGCGTGCACGACGCGCTGCTGGCAGCCGTTGCGCAGGAAGGCCTGGGCGACCGCGTGATGCTGCAGGGCTTCCGCAACGACATCGGCAACGTGCTGGCCGATATCGACATCTTCGTGCTGCCGTCCACCGAACCCGACCCCTTCCCCACCGTGGTGCTGGAAGCCATGGCCGCAGGCAAACCCGTCGTCGCTTTCGGTCACGGTGGGGTCTGCGAGATGGTGGAGGACGGCGTCAGCGGCATCCTGTGCCGGCCCGGGTCGGCCGACGACATGGCAGGGGCCATCGCGCGCCTGGCCGCGGCACCTGGGTTGCGCGCACAGATGGGCCGGGTTGGGCGCGACAGGCTGCAGCGGCTTTTCACGCGAGACGTCTTCATCGACCGCTTTGCGGCGCTGTACGCCGAACTGGCGACCAAACCGGTGGTCGAAATGGCGGCTTCACCATGAAGCGCAGGCTGGCTCTGGCCCTGCCCACGCTGCTGGTGAGCACTGCCTGCGCGCAGGGCGTGCGCTGTGCAAACCCGCACCCGCACCCGCATCCCGGCCTGGGCCGCGGCTTCCACCTGGGCGAAGTCTTCGGCCGCACGGCACCCGACTTTGCCGACATGGCGGCATCCGGCGCAACGCTGGTGCGCTTCGGCATCGCGTTGCAGCCTGACGCCAAAGTTCAGCGGTATGAGATGTCCTCTGCGGCCATGCCGGAATTGCTGCGTCAGCTGGACTTGGCGCGCGAACACGGTATGCGGCTGGTGCTGGTGCTGCGCCCCCCGCCCGAGCCTGAATCGGCGCTGTGGCGCAGCGCGTCGCTGCAGGCCAGCCTGGTGGACCATTGGCGGCGGTTGGCGAAGCTGCTGGCGGGCCGTGTGGAAGTGGCAGCTTTCGACCTCGTCAACGAAGCCCATCCGCCGGGTTTGACCTTCAGTCTCAAGCAGGCGCGCTGGGACGGTCTGGCCACGGGACTGATCGACGCCGTGCGCAGCGTGGACCCGTCGCGCACGCTGGTGCTGGAGCCATCACCCGGCGCGCGGCCGATGGCCTTCCGCACCGCGACGAAGTTGCCCTACGACAACCTGGTGTACAGCGTGCACATGTACGAACCTTTCGAATTCACGCACCAGCGGGTGGGTGACCCGCGCTTCACCGGCGTGGTGGACTACCCCGGTCCGGTGCCCGGTCAGGGCTTGTGGAACCGTGGTCGTCTGCAGGCCGAACTGGCGCCCGTGCAGCAGTTTGCAGAACGGCACGCTGTGCCGATCTACGTGGGTGAATTCGGCGCCCCACGCTGGGCGCCAGGGGCTGCGCGGGAGCGCTACCTGGGGGATCTGTTGGGGTTGTTTGCCAGCTGGCACTGGAGCTGGACTTACCACGCCTGGCGTGAATGGCACGGCTGGGATGCCGAAATGCGCCACGGCGAAGGCGCCGCCACCGCGCGCAGCAGCAGTGAGCCCACAGTGGCGCTTTTGCGTGCTGCGCTGCTGGACTGCGGGGTGCCCGGTGGGAAGCGCTAAAAGGAGCGCTGAAGGAGGCGCTGAAAGAAGCGTTGACCGGCAACCAGCCCTGCGCATCCTGGGCACACGCGGCGTGCCCGCGGCGCACGGCGGTTTCGAGACCTTTGCTGAACACCTGGCGCTGCACCTGGTGCAGCGCGGCTGGCGCGTCACCGTGTACTGCCAGGAGGAAGGCAACGGGCCTGCCGTTCAAGATGAGTGGCATGGGGTGCAGCGGGTGCGCATCCCGGTGCGGTCAGGCGGGCCGGGCGGCACCATCGTGTTCGACTGGAAGGCCACGCTGCATGCCGCAGCAGCCGGTGGGCTGTGCCTGACGCTGGGCTACAACACGGCGCTTTTCTGCGCCGCTCTGCGGCTGCGCGGTGTGCCCAACGTCATCAACATGGACGGCATCGAATGGCGGCGCGACAAGTGGGGCAGGGGGGCGAAGGTCTGGTTCTGGGTCAATGAACAGCTAGGCTGCAGACTGGGCAACCACCTGGTGGCGGACCACCCCGAGATCGCTCGCCACCTGACGCGCAATGTCAGTGGCAGAAAGATCACGACCATTGCCTATGGCGCCGACGCCCTGGTGGGTCTGACTGATGCGCCCGTGCGCGCGCTCGGCTTGCTGCCTGGACGCTACTTGACCTTGGTGGCGCGGCCGGAGCCTGAGAACTCGGTGCTGGACGTGGTGCAGGCCTTTTCGCGCCGCCAGCGCAGCCACACACTGGCGGTGCTGGGCGACTACAGCGAATCGAACCCCTACCACCGTGCTGTGCGCTCGGCCGCGAGTGAAGAGGTGCGCTTCCTCGGCGCCATCTATGACAAGCCCGTGTTGCAGGCGCTGCGGGTGCACTGCAGCGCCTACGTGCACGGCCACCGAGTGGGGGGCACCAACCCGTCGCTGGTGGAAGCGCTGGGCGCGGGCAATGCGGTGCTGGCGCACGACAACCGCTTCAACCGCTGGGTGGCCGGCGACGCGGCGCGCTACTTCGATGGGGTGGACAGCTGCGCCGCTGCGTTGGACGCCCTGCTGGTGGACGAGTCCGTACTGCAAGCCTTGCGCATGGCGGCGCGGCAGCGTTTTGAGCAGGCCTTCACCTGGCCGATGATCCTGCAGCAGTACGAGACGCTGCTGGCAGCGTGGCTGCCGACAAAGAGCCGATGAGGGCGTTGATACCAGCTGGTCAACCCCGCCCTTCGCAGCGCACGGCACGGCACGCGCCGCGTTGAGAGCGTCGATGCCGTAGTCGCCATTGCCGTCGACGCGGCTGTCGTTGATTTCGGGTCCGGGTGTGTCAGCCGGCAACGCTTCCCACTGCGCCAGGCGGATGCCGGCGCTGCCGTTGTCGCGGGCGTTCAGACGGCTCAACTGCGCGTGGGGGGTGTTGGTCATCAGCGGGCCTTCCTGGCGCGGGGCGCGCAGTGCCACGTTGCGCACCACGAGGCTGCGTGTCTGCGCGATTGACATGAGCCAGGGCTGCGTGCGCATGAGCTGCTGCAGCCGCGCGTCGCCCGCGCCAATGTTCGCGTTCCACAGCACCAGTTCCAGTGTGCGGGGCAGCAGCCGGGCGGCCAGCATCAGCGTGTGGTTAGTGCGGCGGCCGGTGCGGCCGGGGGCGGCGGGGGCCTGCGGCGGGAGATCCGGCGGGAGTTGTTGCGGCAGATGTTGCGGGAGGCGATGCGGGCGGCGTTGCAATCGTGGAATCACGGCCGGAGCCACCATCACCACAGCCAGCGAGCAGCACCGATGCGATCAGTGTCGTGGCGGGAGAAAGCGAAAGTGACGGCACGGTTTGCGCGCCGGCCAGGACGGCAAGATCGAGCCTGCGCTGGTCACAGCGGCTGCGGGCTGATGGCGGGCTGGTGGCGCACTTGTGACTCTAACGTCCCAAGCTGGTGACAAACTCTTCGTAGGCCTGCGGCAGGCCTTCGGTGAGAGGCGTTGTCGCGCGCCAGCCGGCTGCTGCCAGGCGGCTCACGTCCATCAGTTTGCGCGGCGTGCCGTCGGGCTTGCTGCGGTCGTAGTCGATCGCGCCGGTGTAGCCCACCACCTGCGCCACCAGGGCCGCCAGTTCGGCAATGGTCGCGTCTTCGCCGACGCCAATGTTGACCAGCGGCGGCTCAAAGCGGCCGGTTACCGTTTCGTCGCTGCCCAGC
Source organism: Rubrivivax sp. (assembly GCA_043716775.1). Lineage (GTDB taxonomy): Bacteria > Pseudomonadota > Gammaproteobacteria > Burkholderiales > Burkholderiaceae_C > Rubrivivax. The sequence goes on along the minus strand of JAYSYB010000487.1, from coordinate 1,140 downwards.
AAGGCCTGATAGGGATCATCGGCCAGGGTCATCAGGAAGACGCAGGCGTCGGCCATGTCGTCGCTGTACAGGAATTCGCGCCTTGGCGTGCCGCTGCCCCAGACCGTGACCGTGGCGTCGCCGCGCACCTTGGCTTCATGGAACTTGCGCAGCATCGCGGGAATCACGTGGCTGTGCATGGGGTGGTAGTTGTCGCCGGGCCCGTACAGGTTGGTGGGCATGGCAGAGAGGAACTGCGTGCCGTACTGGCGGTTGTAGCTCCAGCACATCTCGATGCCGGCAATCTTGGCCAGCGCGTAAGCGCGGTTGGTGGGTTCCAGCGGGCCGGTGAGCAGGTCGTGCTCTTTCATCGGCTGCGGCGCATGGCGCGGGTAAATGCAGCTGGAGCCCAGAAACAGCAGCCGCTGCACACCGGCGCGGTACGAGGAATGGATGATGTTCGTCTGGATCGCCAGGTTGCTGTGGATGAACTCCGCCGGCATCGTGTTGTTGGCAATGATGCCGCCCACCTTGGCCGCCGCCATGAAGACGAAATGCGGCCGCTCGGCTTCAAAGAAGGCCTGTGTGGCGACGCTGTCGGTAAGGTCAAGCTCGGCATGTGTGCGCAAGATCAGGTTCTGAAAACCCGAACGGCGCAGGCGCCGCACGATGGCGCTGCCTACCAGCCCGCGATGGCCGGCCACATAGATGGAAGAGTCGTGCTGCATGGTGTGGGCGTGAAGGGTTGTGGTGCGTGGGCAGTCGCCCCTGGCTTCGCCGGGGAAGATACCACCCGGTTATCGCTCATCTTGTGGCTGAAATCGGGATCCCACCGCGCGAGGCTTCCTTTCAAGCTACATTAGCAGGGTAGATTTGAGCAAGATTGTTGTTTGACGGTTTCTTCGGTTCCTGATTTTTTTGGGCTCTGCAGAATCCTTGATCGGTGATTTTCTTGGCCGCATCTGCACTGCGACAGCATGTGCTGCGCAGCAACCGTGAAAGGAACTTCAGCATGACCACGCAAACCGGCACCGTGAAATGGTTCGACGACGGCAAGGGCTTCGGCTTCATCACCCCCGACGGTGGTGGCAAGGACCTCTTCGCCCACTTCAGCGAAATCCAGAGCACCGGCGGCTTCCGCAGCCTGGCCGAAAACCAGAA
>JAYSYB010000486.1:0-11206 GCA_043716775.1 Rubrivivax sp. | reverse complement strand
GCCTGATGACGACCGTGCATGCCACCACCGCGACGCAGAAAACGGTTGACGGCCCCAGCAACAAGGACTGGCGCGGCGGCCGCGGCATTCTGGAAAACATCATCCCCAGCAGCACCGGCGCGGCCAAGGCCGTGGGCGTGGTGATTCCCGAGCTGAACAAAAAACTGACCGGCATGTCCTTCCGCGTGCCCACCAGCGACGTGAGCGTGGTGGACCTGACGGCCGAGCTGATCAAGGAAGCCAGCTTCGCCGAGATTTGCGCCGCGATGAAGGCCGCCGCCGACGGCCCGATGAAGGGCGTGCTGGGCTACACCGAAGACAAGGTAGTGGCCACCGACTTCCGCGGCGAGCCGTGCACCAGCGTCTTTGACGCCGACGCATCGATTGCGCTGGACAGCACCTTCGTGAAGATCGTGGCCTGGTACGACAACGAATGGGGCTATTCCAACAAGGTGCTCGAGATGGTGCAGGTGATTGCCTGATGGCGACTTGATCTAAAAGGTGGGCTGGCCACCTTTCAGGTCACCACCGCCACCTTTGAACCGCTGCGCCGGGTGCCACTGCTGCGGGCCTGCCTGGGCCTGGCGCCTGTGCAGCCGCAAGTGATTCAGAAAACCCAGAGCGCCGTGCCTTCGCTTACGGACAACCACGCCGTGCCCATGCACGCCTCGAAACGCCCGCCTACACTGGGCTCATGATCTACGCCCACCCTGCGGCGCGCCTGCTGCGCCCCCTGCTTGCCCTGGCCTTGACCCTGTCTGCCACGCTCAGCAGCGCCAAGCCGCTGCCGCCGGTGGAAGGCGAAGTCATCGTCGCCTTCAAGGTTGAGGCCGGCACATTGCGCAAACATGCAATGTCGGCACGCGACAACACGGCGACCGTGGGCGCCACCCTAGCCGCCCGGGCCAGCACCCTCGGTGCCCGCGTCGGCCGCACGTTGCAGGCTGGCGCGGCGGTGGGTGAGCGGGTGCAGGTGATGCGCGCGGCGGGCGTCGATGCCACCACACTCGCGCGGCAGCTGGCTGCCGACCCCGACGTGGCCTATGCCGTGCCGAATGGCCGCAAGCGCCTGGTGGCGGCACCGAACGATCCGCTCTATGCCGCCACGGCGGCCGGCGTGCGGCCCAGCGGGCCTGACAGCGGGCAATGGTATTTGCGCGCGCCCGACAGCACGGCCAAGTCGGCCATCGACATCGAAACCGCGTGGTTGCACACCGCCGGCAGCGGTGCGGTCGTGGTGGCCGTGCTGGACACCGGCGTGCGCTTTGACCATCCGGACCTTGGCCGTGTGGCGAGCGGCGGGCGCTTGCTGCCGGGTTACGACATGGTCACCGATGCCGACGTCGGCAACGACGGCGACGGCCGTGACGCCGACCCCAGCGACCCCGGTGACTGGACATCGGCCACGGAGAACAGTACCCGGGACGGCAAGTTCTACCAGTGCGACCCGGCTGGCACGGGCAGCGCCGTGGCGTCGAGAAGTTCCTGGCATGGCACCTCCACCGCCAGTCTGGTGGCGGCCGCCGCCAACAACGCCACCGGCATGGCCGGTGCCGCTCCGGGCACCCGCGTGCTGCCGATGCGGGTGCTGGGCAAGTGTTTTGGCAACGACGGTGACATCCTGGCCGCTATGCGCTGGGCTGCTGGCATCTCAATCAACGGCCTGCCGGACAACCCGAATCCGGCCCGGGTCATCAACTTGAGCCTGGGCGGCACGGGCGCTTGCAGTGCGGCGTACCAGGCGGCGGTGGACGAAATCACCGAGCGCGGCGTGCTGATCGTCGCTGCGGCCGGCAACAGTGTTGGCGGGCCGGTGAGCGAGCCCGCCAACTGCCGCGGCGTGGTGGGCGTGCTGGCCTTGCGCCATGCGGGTACCAAGGTCGGTTTCTCCGACCTCGGCGCGCAGATTGCCATTGCCGCACCGGGCGGAAACTGCGTTAATCTCAATGGCCCTTGTCTGTACCCGATCCTGGCGGCCACCAACACGGGCTCACAGGGGCCGGTCGCATCGTCCTGGTCTAACGGCAGCTTTGACATTACTGCGGGCACGAGCTTTTCTTCACCCTTGGTGGCGGCTGTGGCGGGCTTGGTCTTTTCGCAGAACCCGGCGCTTACGGCGGCCAAGGCACTTGCTGCGCTGCAGGCTGCAGCAAGACCCTTTCCGACCACCGGCGCCGACAACGGCGCCGACGACGCCACCGTAGTGCCGTCCTGCACCCGGCTCGACCTCACCGGGCCTTCGGGCCAGTGTTACTGCCCCAACGACGGCACGCTCTGTGGCACTGGGATGCTGGACGCAGGCGCCAGCGTGAATGCCGTGGTCGCAGGCGTGGTGGCGAAGATTTCGGTCGTGACGGCCTCGCCTGCCGCTGGCGCGGCCGTGATCGTGAGGAATGCGAGCGTGCCCATCGTGGACGACCGCATCGTGGGGCAGGTATGGACGCTGGTCAGTGGCGGCGGTGTCGTCACGCAGTTCGACGGTGGCTTGAGCACCGGGCCTGACGCGAGCTTCACACCCAACTCAGCCGGCACGGTGCGGGTGCGGTTGACAGTCACGGGCGACAGGGGGGGCCGAGCGACGGTCGAGCAGTCGGTCTCCGTCGGCGTCGCAGCCGTGGTGACACCGCCTAGCACTGGCGGCGGCGGCGCAGCCTCCTGGGCCTGGGTGGCCGGCGTCGGGCTGGCTGCTGCGGTGCTTCAGGCCTTGCGGCGGTCGGGGTTCACGGTTTTGCGGCGCAGGGTCTGAATCCGCCGGCCAAGGCATCCGTTGGCAAGGCCTTCAGGCGTTCAGCCTGGTCGGGCTCGGCACGCGCCACGCGCAGCCGGTAAGCTGCTGGCGGTGCGGGCAGTTGCACCACGCGCGTGCCACGCAGCGGCGTTTGGCTGCGTGCGTTCAACCAAGCCTGCGCTTCGTCACGGGTGGTGTGGCGCGACAACACGAGGCCGGGCGCCAGGTCAGGCGGTGCACTGATCAACTCAAAGTTCAGGTTCAGCTTGCGCAGATCGTCTTCCCGCGACTTGCGCAACGCGGCTTCGGGGTAGCGGCCTGCAAACACCAGCCATACCGGCGTGCTGGCAGCAGCTTCCACCCGGGCCCAGCTGCCGTCGGGAAAGGACGCGGACGCCATGGCGGCTTCGGCGGCATTGATCGCGCCGTCAGCAAAAGGCCCCGCTTCCAGGCACTGCAAGGCCGCCGCGCGCGCCGCCTGGACGGCCGCGCTGGCGGAGCCGGGCGACAGCACCGTCAAGACCTCGGGCCGCACCTGCGCCAGCAGCCGCTCGGGTTCGCGTTCTGCATGGTGCGGCGGCGCACCCAGCCAGCCGCGCGCCCAGGCGAAAAAGGCGATGTTGGCCAGCAGCAGCACGACGACCAGTGCGCGCAGCAACGCGGTCCCTCAGGCTTCGGCCAGGCGCACGCTGACCTCGCCGCTGACGACGCGGTGCAGGCCGCTTCGGGCACCACTGCTGCGCACGCACAGCGCGCCCAGTTCATCTACGCCCTCGGCCACGCCGTCCAGCGCGTCAGGCATCGTCGTCGTGACGCGCTGGCCGCGCAGCAAATCACGCCGGGCATAGGCAGCCGCCAGAGGCGCGAAGCCTTCGGCTTCAAAGCGCTGCAGCGCCACCACCAAGGGCTTTGCTACCTGGGCCAGGGCGCGCGGCGCGCTGGCCTGGGCGTCAAATTCCTGCAGGCAGGCATAGCCGTGGACCAGGCCTTCGGTGGCGCTGGTGTTTGAACTGATGTTGGAACTGATGTTGGTGCTGGTGTAGGCGCCAGCAGCCTTGCTGCTGCCGGAAGTGCCGCCCACAGGCTGCGGCGTTACGTTCAGACCCACGCCCACCACGCACATGCGGCGCAGGCCCACGCTGACGGTTTCTATCAGCACCCCGCCGAGTTTGCGGCCGCGGCCCGGGCCGTCCAACAGCCACAGGTCGTTCGGCCACTTCAGCGCGATGCGCGGCCGCGCGGCATCCACAAAAGGCTGCGGATCGAGCGCCTCGGCCACGGCCAGGCCCACCGCCAGCGACAAACCGCCCCACTGCTGCGGTGCGAGCGGCATCGACAGTGAAAAGGTCAGCGACGCGCCCGCGCTGCTGACCCAGCCACGCCCCAATCGGCCGCGACCGCGCGTCTGTTCTTCGGCCACCAGCAGGCAGGGCGAAATGTCGCCCGATCGGCGGCCGTGCGGCGTGCGTTCTTCGCGCGACGCGCCGTCCAGTTCACCGGGCCGAGTGACGGGGGATTCGGGGTTGCCGCTGAAGGCGCGCGCCCGTTCCAGCAGCCGCGTGTTGGTGGACTCCGCCCGCGCCTGCACTTCCACGCTGATACCCGGCAACAGCGGCACCAGGCTTTCCCACAGGCTTTCAGCGCCCCATTGCAGGTGATGCACGATGTGGGTCATGGCAGTCTGCTTCGACGCTGGGGATCGGCGAAGAGGCTCAGCGCTTGGGCGCCAGCATCGTGTGCCGGCAGGCCCTGCTGCCGCAGCGGCATTCGTATTCGCGCTTGAGCTTGGGCGTGTAGCGCTCGTCGATGATCAGGCCGTAGTCGTAGAACAGCTCTTCGCCAGCCTGCAGGTCACGCAGGGCGTGGATGAAGACACGGCCTTCGACTTCATCGGCCTGGCAGTTGGGAGCACAGGCGTGGTTGATCCAGCGCGCTGCGTTGCCCGCCACATTGGCATCGATGACGTGTTGGTCGTCGATGTGAAAGTAGAAAGTGTGGTTGGGCTCTGCGGGGTTGTGCGGGTGGCGGCGCAACGCCTCGGGCCAGGTGATGCGCTGGCCCTTGTATTCGATGATGCGGTCGCCCTCGGCAATAGGCTGCAGCGCGAAGACGCCCTTGCCGTGCACACCGCTCAAGCGCACCTGGATGCGGCGTGTGTCTTCGCGGGGGATCGCGCGTGTGACTGCGCGTGTGACTGCGCGTGCGGCTTTGCGTGTGACTTTGCGTAAGTCTTTGGCTGCGCCCGAGGCGGCGGCTTGCGGGGTCTTTGGCATTCGGTACATTGAAATCGTACGAGCGCGCACATGCGCGCGAGACGGGCCGGATTGTAGGCACGACTTTTTTGTTTGCAGACATACCGGCCACCGCTTTTGAGCAAGCCCCAGACGGAACCATGAGCACATGAGCAAGACGATCATCATTGCCGAGAAGCCCAGCGTGGCGCAGGACATCGTGCGCGCACTCACGCCCACCAAGGGCAAGTTCGAAAAACATGCCGACCACTTTGAGAGTGAAGACACTGTCGTCACATCCGCCGTCGGCCACCTGGTGGAGATCAAGGCGCCGGATGAATACGAGGTCAAGCGCGGCAAGTGGAGCTTTGCGCATCTGCCCGTGGTGCCGCCGCACTTTGACGTGGCTCCAATCGACAAGGCCAAGACGCGGCTGAACGCCGTCGTCAAACTCGTCAAGCGCAAGGACGTGGGCGCCATCGTCAATGCCTGCGACGCGGGCCGTGAAGGCGAGCTGATATTTCGCCTGATCCTGCAGTACGCCTATGGCGACAAGCCGCATGGCAAACCCATCACCCGCCTGTGGCTGCAGAGCATGACGCCGCAGGCCATTCGCGACGGCTTTGACAAGCTGCGCAGCGACAAGCAGATGCTGGGCCTGGCCGACGCCGCGCGCAGCCGCAGTGAAGCCGACTGGCTGGTGGGCATCAACGGCACGCGCGCGATGACGGCCTTCAACAGCCGCGACGGCGGCTTTTTCCTGACGACCGTGGGCCGCGTGCAGACACCCACGCTGAGCATCGTGGTCGAGCGGGAGGAGAAGATCCGCAAACACGTCTCGCGCCCTTACTGGGAAGTGAAGGCCACTTTCGACGCCGTCGCCGGGCAATACGAAGGCAAGTGGTTCGACCCCAAGTGGAAGAAGAACCCCGACGATGCCGAAGCGCGCGCAGACCGTTTGTGGAATGCACCGGACGCTGAGCGAATAGCCGCCGCCGTGCGGGGCAAACCCGCCACTGTGGTGGACGAAGCCAAGCCCAGCACGCAGGCGTCGCCGCTGCTGTACGACCTGACCACGCTGCAGCGTGAAGCCAACGGCCGCTTCGGTTTCAGCGCCAAGACCACGCTGTCCATCGCGCAGGCGCTGTATGAAAAGCACAAGGTGCTGACCTACCCACGCACCGATTCCCGCGCGCTGCCCGAGGACTACTTGAGCACGGTGAAAGAGACGTTGAAGATGCTGGCGGAAGAAGACTTGCCGGGTTCCTTGCGCGAGCTCAACGCCCACGCCAAGAAGAGCCTGAAAGAAGGCTACGTCAAGCCCACCAAGCGCGTCTTCGACAACACCAAGGTGTCGGACCACTTCGCCATCATCCCCACGCTGCAGGCGCCCAAGAGCTTGTCCGAGCTGGAGCTGAAGCTGTACGACATGGTGGTGAAGCGCTTCATCGCGGTGTTCTACCCGAGCGCTGAATTCATGGTCACCACGCGCATCAGCACGGTGGATGAGCACAGGTTCCAGACCAACGGCAAGGTGCTGGTCAACCCGGGCTGGCTGGCGGTGTACGGCAAGGAAGCGCAGGACGACGATGCCAACCTCGTCGCGGTCGCGCAAGCGGAACAGGTGCGCACCGAAAGTGTCGCCGTCAACCCACTGAAGACCCGCCCGCCGGCGCGCTACACCGAAGCCACGCTGCTGAGCGCCATGGAGGGCGCTGGCAAGCTCATCGACGATGAAGAGCTGCGCGAAGCGATGCGCGAAAAAGGCCTGGGCACGCCGGCCACGCGCGCCGCCACCATCGAGGGCCTGATCGCCGAGAAATACATGCACCGCGACGGCCGCGACCTGGTGCCCACCGCCAAGGCCTTCCAGCTGACGACGCTGCTGCGCGGCCTGGGGGTGGAAGACCTGACGCGCGCCGACCTCACCGGCAACTGGGAATACCAGTTGGCCGAAATGGAACACGGCCGCCTGTCGCGCCAGACCTTCATGGCCGAGATTGCGAAGATGGCCGAACGCATCGTCAAGAAGGCGAAGGAATACGACCGCGACACGATCCCCGGTGACTACGCCACGCTGGCCACGCCGTGCCCCAACTGCGGTGGTGTGGTGAAAGAGAACTACCGCCGTTTTGCATGCACCGGCGCCGACGCAGCCAGCGAAGGCTGCGGCTTTTCGATCACCAAGATCCCGTCAGGCCGCGCCTTCGAGACTGTCGAGGCCGAGGCCTTTTTGCGCGACAAGAAGATCGGCCCGCTGGAGGGCTTCAGGTCGAAGAAGGGTTTCCCTTTCAGCGCCGAGATGAAGCTGGTGCACGACGAAGAGATCAGCAACTGGAAGCTGGAATTCGACTTCGGCGACGACGCCAGAAAGAGCGAAGGCGACGGCGAACCGGTGGACTTCTCGGCCCAGGAAAGTTTGGGCGCGTGCCCCAAGTGCAAGGGCCGCGTGTTCGAGCACGGCAGCAACTACGTCTGCGAACACAGCGTGGGCGCCACGGTGACCTGCGACTTCAAAAGCGGCAAGATCATCCTGCAGCAGCCGGTGGAGCGCAGTGAAGTCACCAAGCTGCTAGCCACCGGCAAGACGGGCCTGCTGGAAAACTTCGTCTCCAACAAGACGAGGCGCAAGTTCAAGGCCTATCTGGCCTATGACGCGAAGGAAGGGCGTGTGAGCTTCGAGTTCGAGCCCAGAGCTGCAAAGTCGGCGGCGAAGGTGCCGGCCAAGAAGGCAGCAGGGAAGACGGCGGCCGGGAAGGCTGCGGCTTGACGGTCCGCAGTCTGGACCGCAGTCAGGGCGGTCTTTCGACTTCTTCTCCGGCTTTGCCCGCTGCGCGGCGGCATCAACATGCCAACGAAGCGTCAGTCGGCCAGGACTTGAGTTCGGTTGCAGAGATTGCGTCGGCGTTTCAAAACGCCTCGCTGCTGCACTTTGGCCGCCCCTATCATCCCGCACCGTCGTCCGAGGCACCCGTCCATGTCCATGACTCTGCTGCGCCGTCTGGCGCTGATGCTCACCTTGTTGGCTGCCGCCCCGTGGGCGCAGGCGCTGGTGTTTGCGGTCAACGAAGGCGTGACCTACCGCGTCAGCAATGACGAGATTCGGGCCCGTTACGCAGCAATCGCTGCCGACCTGAGCAAACTGCTGAACCAGCCCGTGCGCGTGGAACCCGTCGGCGACTACCCCACGCTGCGCAAGGGCCTGGCCGCCAAGAGCTACGACCTGGCGCTGGTGCACCCTGCGCACATTTCCATCGGCGCCATCAAGGGCAGCGGCTACCAGCTGGTGGTGGTGACCAAGGGCTTCCAGGAATACACCGCGCGATTCCTGGTGCGCGCTGACTCGCCCTTCAAGACTCTGGCCGACCTGCGCGGCCGCAAGCTGGGCGCGCCTGACGAAGACTCCATCACGTCGTGGATGGTGCGCGCCACGCTGCGCGACGCACTGGGCGCGGCCGACGGCGTGGCCTACACCTACACGCGCTACCAGGACGCCGTGCCCTTTATGGTGGAGCACACCTTCACGCAGGCCGGCGCCACCGCCGCCAACGGCGTGGTCAAGCAGTGGGAAGCCGCCGGTGGCAAGGTGCTGGCCAAGTCCAAGCCCGTGCCCATCAAGCACATCATCGCCAGCCCCGCGCTCAGCGCCGAAGACGTGGACCGTGTGCGCGACTACTTCGTCGGCCTGGACGGCACCGAAGCCGGGCGCAAGAAGCTGGAGCCCATCAAGGTGCAAGGTTATGCCGCCTACGACCGCGCGGCGCTGATGGCGCTGGGCACCTGGCTGGGTTTGTGACCAACGGGTAACCGAGCGCGTGACGGACCTGTGACGCTGGCCGTCCTTTACAAGCTGCTGGCCATCATGGCCACGGTGGCGATGGGGTGGCTGGCCGCGCGGCTGGGCTGGCTGGGCCGCTTTGCCGCCAAGGGCGGAACGGGCACAGGGGGTACAGGGGGCACAGGGGGCAACGACCCCGCACGGGTGCTCAGCAACGTCGCCTTCACGCTCTTCGTGCCGGCGCTGCTGTTCCGCACCATGGTGCGGCAGGACCTTTCGGCGATGCCCTGGCGCACGCTGGCGGCGTACTTTGTGCCAGCGGTCCTGTGCGCGCTGGGCTTCTATGCCTGGCAGCGCCGTGCCGGCCTGTTGCCCGCGGCAGCGCCCGCCACCCGCAGCGTGGCCGCCGTCTACGGCAACGCGGTGCAGCTGGGCATTCCGATGGCGGCAGCACTCTTCGGTGAAGGCGGCCTCGCGCTGCACCTGGCGCTCGTCAGTCTGCACGGCGTGCTGCTGCTGACGCTGCTGACGGTGCTGGTGGAAGCCGACATCGCACGCGGCGCGGCGCAAGCCTGGCGCCGCAGCGCGTGGGACAGCGCGGCGCAAGCGTCGCGCCGCAACACGGCGGACAGCGCCGCGCAGGCCTCGCGCCACAGCACGCTGCGCATCACTCTTCGCAACACGCTCATCCACCCCGTCGTGCTGCCAGTCATCCTGGGGTTGGCGTGGAACCTCACAGGCATCGGCTTGCACCCGGTAATCGACCAGACGCTGCTGGGCCTGGGCAGCGCGGGCGTGCCGGTGTGCCTGGTGCTGATCGGCGTGTCGCTGGCCACCCATGGCGCGCGCGAAGGGCTGGCCGCCGCCTTGCGGCTGTCTGCGTTCAAGCTGCTGCTGATGCCGGCCGTGGTGCTGCTGGTGGCGCACTTCGGCTTCGGCCTTGCGGGCATGCCGCTGGCCGTGCTGGTGATGATGGCGGCGCTGCCGGTGGGCAGCAACGCGATCATCTTCGCGCAGCGCTACGGCACGCAGGAGGGCATTGCAACGCTGGCGATCCTGGCGTCCACCGTGTGCTTCATGGCCACTGCGGCCTTGTGGCTGGCAGTGCTGGGGGCGATGGGGGCGATGCGCTGAAGGCATTGAGCGGCTGCACCGTCAGCGGCTTTTGGGACAATGGCCCAATGCTCCAGACCGACGACATCCCTGCCTACATGGCCCGCCTGGGCGCTGCCGCGCGCGCTGCCGCCACATCAATGGCCGCAGCACCCACGGCAGCCAAGGACACGGCACTGCGGGCGCTTGCAACGCGGCTGCGCGCCAGTGTGGACACGCTGCTGTCGGCCAACGCCATCGACCTGCAGCAAGGCGCTGGCCTGGCCGCGCCGCTGCTGGACCGCCTGAAGCTCACGCCGGCCATCATCGACATCGTCGCCACTGGCTGCGAACAGCTCGCCGCGATGCCCGACCCCGTGGGCGAGATCACCGGCGTCAAGCGCCGCCCCAGCGGCATCAGCGTGGGCCGGATGCGCGTGCCGCTGGGTGTCTTTGGCATGATCTACGAGAGCCGGCCCAACGTGACGATTGAAGCCGCGTCACTGGCCATCAAGAGCGGCAACGCCTGCATCCTGCGCGGCGGCCGTGAAGCGCTGCACAGCAACCTGGCGCTGTGGCGTCTGGTGCAGGCTGCGCTGGCCGACGCGGGCCTGCCGACCGACGCGGTGCAGCTTGTCGAAACCACCGACCGCGCAGCCGTCGGTAGCCTGATCACGATGCCCGAATTCGTGGACGTGATCATCCCGCGCGGCGGCCGGGGCCTGATCGAAAGGGTCAGCGCCGAAGCGCGCGTGCCGGTCATCAAGCACCTGGACGGCAACTGCCACGTCTATGTCGATGCGCAGGTGGACATCGACCTGGCGGTGAGCGTCACCGACAACGCCAAGACGCAGAAATACAGCCCCTGCAACGCGGCGGAATCGCTGCTGGTGCATGCCGCTCAAGCGGCGGCGTTTTTGCCCCGCATGGGCGTCATCTTTGCGGCCAAGGGCGTCGAGATGCGCTGCTGCACACGCGCTGCGGCGCTGCTGGCGGGGTTGGCTGGCGTGGTGCCGGCGACCGAGCAGGACTGGGCCACCGAGTACCTGGCGCCCATCATCAGCATCAAGGTCGTCGATTCGTTGGATGAGGCCATGACGCACATCGGCACCTACGGATCGCACCACACCGACGCCATTCTCAGCAGCCACCACCCAAGCGTGATGCGTTTTCTGCGCGAAGTCGATTCCGCCAGCGTGATGGTCAACACCAGCACCCGGTTCGCCGATGGATTCGAGTACGGGCTGGGGGCAGAAATCGGCATCAGCACGGACAAGTTTCACGCCCGGGGCCCGGTGGGTTTGGTGGGCCTCACGTCGCTTAAATACGTCGTGTTGGGCCAGGGCGAAGTGCGCAATTAAGGGTTATCCCTTTGCG
>JAYSYB010000485.1:0-3722 GCA_043716775.1 Rubrivivax sp. | reverse complement strand
GGCCTTCGCCGGCACCGGTGGCATCTTCTTCGGCATGGCCACGCTGTCCAGCGTGATCAAGCGCGACCTGTCCAGCATGGGCAAGTTCCTGATGATCGGCGCCATCATGCTGCTGGTGGCGGGCATCGCCAACGTCTTCATCCAGAGCAGCGCGCTGATGATCACGCTGTCGGTGCTGGCGATCGGCATCTTCTCGTTCTTCATCCTGTATGACCTGAAGCGTGTGCAGGACGGCGAAGAGACCAACTACGTCACCGCCACGCTAGGCGTGTACTTGAGCCTTTACAACGTGTTCAGCAACCTGCTGGCCTTGCTGGGCATCTTTGGTGGCGAAAAGGACTGAGCGTTTCAACGCCGCACACAACGGGGCCTTCGGGCCTCGTTCTCATTCCGGTGCTGGTGCTGCGCTTGGCGTTGCAGGCGCGCCCGTGAAGTCGAACACCGCCATGCTCTCGACATGCGCCGTGTGCGGAAACATGTTGACCACCCCCGCCAACGACAGCCTGTAGCCCGCCTGATGCACCAGCAGGCCGGCGTCGCGAGCCAGCGTCGCGGGATTGCAGCTGACATAGACGATGCGGCCCGGCGGCGTGTGATTGCCAGCCAGATGCAGGTCCGCCAGCGCCTTGGCCATCGCAAACGCGCCCTCACGCGGCGGGTCGATCAGCCAGCGCTCCGCCGGGCCCACGGCCCGCACATCGTCGGCCGTGATCTCGAACAGATTGCGCGCCTCGAAACGTGTCTTGCCTGACAGCCCGTTGGAGCGCGCGTTTTCACGCGCCCGCGCCACCAGCGTCTCGGCGCCTTCAACGCCCAGCACTTCACGCGCGCGGGTGGCCAGCGGCAGCGTGAAGTTACCGATGCCGCAAAACCAGTCGATCACACGTTCATGCGGCTGCGGGTCCAGCAAGCGCAAGGCACGCTGCACCAGCACGCGGTTGATATGCGGGTTGACCTGCGTAAAGTCGGTGGGTTTGAAGGGCATGACGATGCCGAATTCGGGCAAGCTGTAGGCCAGCGAGACGTGCCCGGGGCCGCCTTCATCCAGCAAATGCACGGTCTCCGGCCCCTTCGGCTGCAACCACCACTGCACAACGTGCTCGGCGGCAAAGTTGCGCAGGCGATCCACGTCTGCCGCGCTGACGGGCTCCAGGTGTCGCAGCACCAAAGCCATCACACTGTCGCCCGCCGCCAGTTCAATCTGCGGCAGGCGGTCTCGCTGGTCCATGCTGCCGATCAGGTCGCGCAACGGCATCAGCATGGCGCTCACTTTGGACGGCAGCACGGGACACACTTGCATGTCCGCCACGTAGCGCGACTTGCGTTCATGGAAGCCGATCAGGACGGTTCCTTTCTTGGCGACAAAGCGCACAGAAAGGCGCGCGCGGTCGCGGTAACCCCAAGCCGGACCCTCGATAGCGCGCAGCAGCTGGTCGGGCTTGACCTTGGCCAGGTGCCACAGGTTGTCTTCCAGCACGCGCTGCTTGATGGCCACCTGGGCCGCAGGGTGCAAGTGCTGCATCTTGCAGCCACCGCAAGACCCCGCGTGCAGGCCGAAGTGCGGGCAGCCGGGGTGGACGCGTTGTGCGCTTTCGCGCTGCAACGCCGTCATCTGGCCCTGTTCCCACTGGTTTTTCTTCCGCGAGACCTGCACCTGCACGCTTTCAGTGGGCAGCGCGCCTTCGATGAACACCACCTTGCCGTCGGCGCGGTGCGCCACGCCCTGGGCGTCAAGGTCCAGCGACTCCACGTCGAGCCAGTCCAAGCCGCTGGGTGTTTTCAAGGTCGCGGTCGGGGTCGCGGGCGGTGCAGCAGTGCTTGTACTTGTCATCCGCCCGATTATCCCGGCGCTGCAGGCCGCATTTAGAAGACAGCGCCGCGCCACATACTTGGGCGCGTCATGCGGTACTTGATGTTTTGTCCCCACGTGCGTGGGGATGAACGGCTTGGTGGCGCAGAACTCGCACCGTCTGATGGTGCTCCCCACGTGCGAGGGAATGAACCACAAGGCAATGTCCGGGCCAGCCTTCGGCCGACCCGGACATTGCCTCAGGCTTTGCCCAGTGTGCTTTCCAAAGTGAACGCAAAACCAGGAAGTCACCAGCCTGACAGCGTCCCAAGGCACCCTGCCCTACAGTGCCGCCATGCCCAATACCTACACCCCGCGCCGCGTAGCGCAATCCGTTTACCTGCCGCTGCGCGGGCTGAACTATCACGCTCATTCATGGGGCGACGCGTCGCTGGTCACACCCGACCGCCCACCGCTGTTGATGTTGCACGGCTGGATGGACGTCGGCGCGTCGTTCCAGTTTGCCGTCGATGCACTTGCCGCCGCTGAAGGTTTTGATCGCTGGGTGATCGCGCCCGACTGGCGCGGTTTTGGCCTGAGCGGCACGCCCAAATCCGACAGCTACTGGTACCCCGACTACCTGGCCGACCTGGACGCGCTGGTTGACGCGCTGCTTGATACGCTGGTTGATGCGACCCTGCCCGCAGCAACTTTCGGTGCCGTCGACCTGCTTGGCCACAGCATGGGTGGCAACGTGGTGATGAGCTATGCCGGTGTGCGGCCGGCGCGCATCCGCCGGCTCGTGAACCTGGAAGGATTCGGCATGCCGCAGACGAAGCCGCACCAGGCTCCCAGGCGGCTTGTGCAGTGGTTGGACGAGCTGAAGGCACCCGCCACGCTGCGCACCTACGCCAGCGTGGATGAGGTTGCTGCGCGGCTGATGAAGAACAACCCGTTGCTGCCAGCCGACAAGGCGGCATGGCTTGCGCCGCACTGGTCACGGCTGGCCGCGGACGGCCAGTGGCACATCCAGGCTGACCCGGCGCACAAGCGCGTGAACCCGATGCTGTACCAGGTGCCTGAAGTGCTGGAAGCCTGGAAGCTGATCAGCGCGCCGGTACTATGGGTCGACGGTGACCAGACCGACACCAGCAAGTGGTGGGGCACGCGCTACCCACGCAGTGAGTTCGACGACAGGCTGGCGGTGGTGAAACAGGCGCAACGTGTCAGGTTGTCCCCTTGCGGTCACATGCTGCACCACGACCAGCCCGAGGCGCTGGCACAGCATCTGGCAGCGTTTCTGCGCGCTTGATTTCGCGCTTGGTTTCGCGCTTGAAGCAGCCTGGCTGAGAGTCGGCGTGGCCATGCGAAAATCGCCGTCATGGACACTGAACAAATCAACGCTGTTGGCACGCTGCTCGCCGACCTGCGCGATCGCACCGAGCAGCTCCGGGGTTATCTTTGACTACGACCGCAAAGCCCTGCGACTGAACGAAGTCAACGCCGCACTTGAAAACCCCGCCGTCTGGAACGAACCCAAACGCGCACAGGAACTGGGGCGCGAAAAGAAACTGCTGGAAACCGTGGTCGGCACCATTGACCACCTGGCCAGCAACCTGGCCGACAACACCGAACTCTTCGAGATGAGCAAGGCCGATGGCGACGAAGCCGCGGTGCGCACCATCGAAGCCGAAGCGCACACGCTGCGGGGCACGGTGGAGCAGCTCGAATTCCGTCGCATGTTCAGCAACAGCGCCGACCCGCTGAACTGCTTTGTCGACATCCAGGCCGGCGCCGGTGGCACCGAGGCCTGCGACTGGGCCGGCATGCTGTTGCGCCAGTACTTGAAGTACGCCGAACGCAAGGGCTTCACAGCCACGCTGGAGGACGAAACACCGGGTGAAGTGGCGGGCATCAAGAGCGCCACCATCAA
>JAYSYB010000484.1:0-11226 GCA_043716775.1 Rubrivivax sp. | reverse complement strand
TGACCGACATCGCTGCCACCGCCAAGATCGCGCACGATGCAGGCGCCTTGCTGGCCGTCGATTCCACGGTCGCCACGCCGCTGCTGACGCGGCCCTTGGCGCTGGGCGCCGACATCGTGATGCATGCCGCCACCAAGTACCTCAATGGCCACTCCGACCTCATCGCCGGTGTGCTGGTGGTGCGTGAAGGCGGCGTTGAATCCGCGCACTGGCAACGCGTGCGCAAGGTGCGCGCGCAGCTGGGCGGCACGCTGGGTTCTTTTGAAGCCTGGCTGCTGTTGCGCGGCCTGCGCACGCTGCACTTGCGCGTGCGTGCGGCTTGCGCGTCGGCGCAGCGCATCGCCGAACATTTCAACGGCCACGCGCTGGTGGCTGAAGTGCTGTACCCGGGGCTGCCGGGCTGCCACGGCCATGCGGTGGCCAAGGCGCAGATGACGGGCGGCTTTGGTGGCATGTTGTCGGTGCGCGTCCAGGGCGGTGAAGCGGCGGCGATCGCGGTCGCGGCGAACACGCAGCTGTGGAAGCGCGCGACGTCGCTGGGCGGCACCGAAAGTCTGATCGAACACCGTGCCAGCGTCGAAGGCGCAGGCACTCCAGCACCGCCCGATCTGCTGCGCTTGTCGGTGGGCATCGAAGATGCCGGTGACCTCATCAAGGACCTGGAGCAGGCGCTATCGGCAGCGCAGCGATGAGTGGCGCAGCCGGGGTTGCTGAAGGGCCGGCAGACGGTATTGCGGCGCAGGCAGAGGCGCTAGCCGCACTGCGGCGCGACCTGCACGCCCACCCCGAACTCGGCTTTGAAGAAAACCGCACCAGCAACGTCGTGGCCGAGCGGTTGGCCGCGTGGGGTATCCCGATGCACCGAGGGGTGGCGCGCACGGGCATCGTGGGCGTGGTGCACGGCCGCGACGGGGGCAGCTGCGGCAGGGCTATCGGCCTGCGCGCCGACATGGACGCGTTGCCGGTGCACGAGCAAAACAGCTTCGCCCACAAGAGTCGCCATGTCGGCACCATGCACGCCTGTGGCCACGACGGCCACACCGCGATGCTGCTGGCGGCGGCGCAGGAACTGGCGCGCACGCGGGCTTTCGACGGCACCGTCTATCTGATCTTCCAGCCCGCCGAAGAAGGCCGTGGCGGCGCGCAGGCGATGCTGCAGGAGGGCCTGTTCGAGCGCTTCCCGATGGAGGCGGTGTTCGGCATGCACAACTGGCCTGGCTTGCCGGCCGGCAGCTTTGCCGCCAGCGCGGGGCCGGTGATGGCGTCCGCGAACACCTTCAAGATCGTGATCCATGGCCGCGGCGCGCATGCGGCCTTGCCGCACCTGGGTGTGGACCCGGTGCTGGTGGCGTGCCAGACGGTGCTCGCGCTGCAGACGATCATCAGCCGCAACCTGAAGCCGATTGAGGCCGCCGTGCTGTCGGTGACGATGCTGCACGCGGGCGAGGCCACGAATGTGATCCCCGACCACTGCACCATCGAAGGCACCGTGCGCACCTTCAGCGTGGCAGCGCTGGACCTGATCGAACCGCGCCTGAAGACAATCGCCACGCACACCGCCGCTGCGATGGGTGCGAGTTGCGAGGTGGAATTTCTGCGTCGCGCGCCGCCCGTGGTGAACAGCGCCCGTGAGGCCGAATTTGCGGCCGAGGTGATGCGCCGCATCGTCGGCCCCGACAACGTGCGGGCGCAGGAACCCAGCATGCCGTCAGAAGACTTCGCCTTCATGCTGCAGGCCAAAGCCGGTGCCTATGTCTTCATCGGCAACGGCGAAGGCGCGCACCGCCACAGCGGCCACGGCATGGGGCCGTGCATGCTGCACAACCCCAGCTATGACTTCAATGACGCGCTGATTCCGCTGGGTGCGACCTACTGGCTGCGCCTGGCCGAAGCCTGGTTGGCCGCGCCGCTGCCAGCACGCTGACCAGGCACTGGTGCGTTGACCGGAGTCTGAAACTCCGGCATCATCAAATCAGTAACTTAATTACACATTCAACAGCCCAGCCATGTCCTTCGACCTCGTGCTTTTTGGCGGTACCGGCGACCTGACCTGGCGCAAACTGATGCCCGCGCTGTTCCAGGCGCACCGCCACGGCAAGTTGCCCCAAGGCGGTCGCATCCTGGCCGTGGCGCGTGATGAACGCAGTGACGACGAGTACCGCAACTTCATCAAAGAACGCTTCGGCGACGTTGACCCCGGCAAGCGTCCGACCGACGAAGAGTTCTCGCGCTTCGCCCAGCTGCTGCACTACCGGCGCATGGACCTGTCGCAACCCGAGCACTACCTGGGCCTGAAGCGCTGGCTCGACGAACCCACCGCCGACGAGGGCCGCAGCGGCGGCCGTGCCGACACGGTGGTGCTGTTTCTGGCCACCAGCCCGCACCTGTTCCCCGTGATCTGCGAACAGCTCGGCAGCGCCAGGCTCAACGGCCCGCATGTCCGCGTCGTTCTTGAAAAACCACTGGGTCACGACTTGGCCAGCGCGCAGGAAATCAACCGTGTGGTGCGTTCGGCCTTCAAGGAAGAGCAGGCGCTGCGCATCGACCACTACCTGGGCAAGCCGGCGGTGCAGAACCTGATGGCGCTGCGCTTTGGCAACGCGCTGTTTGAGCCGCTGTGGCGGCGCGAGAGCATTGCCAACATCCAGATCACGCTGTCCGAGGGCATTGGCGTGGGCACGCGCGGCGACTTCTACGACCGCACCGGCGCGCTGCGCGACATGATCCAGAACCACGCACTGCAGCTGCTGACCATGATTGCAATGGAGCCGCCGCCCACCAGCGACGCCGATGCCATCCGCGACGAAAAGTTGAAGGTGCTGCGGTCACTGCGCGCCTTCACGCCAGAGCTTGTTGCGCGCGACGTGGTGCGTGGCCAGTACAAGGCCGGCACCGTCGACGGCAAGGCGGTGGCAGGCTATCTGGACGAGGTGAAGGTGCCCGCCGGGAGCGCTTGCGAAACCTTTGTCGCGCTGCGCACCGAAGTGCAGAACTGGCGCTGGGCGGGCGTGCCGTTCTATCTGCGCACCGGCAAAAGGCTGGCGGCGCGCGACGCGCAGATCGTGGTCAACTTTCGTGAAGTGCCGCATCCCATCTTTCCGGGCACGCGGCAGGCCAACAAGCTGGTCATCAAGCTGCAGCCCGAAGACGGGCTGGAACTGCACCTGCTGGCGGCCAAGGGGGGGGGCAACAGCAACCAGCCCGAGGCGCTGTCGCCGGTGTCGCTGGACCTGGACTTCGACAAAGCCTTCGCCAGTGAACGCGTTGGCGGCTATGAACGGCTGCTGCTGGACGCGATTGCCGGACGGCTCAACCTTTTCGTGCGCAGTGACGAACAGGAACAGGCCTGGCGCTGGGTCGAACCGATCCTGGACGCTTGGGGCTCAGACACCGTGGGCCCGCGCCCCTATGCAGCAGGCGGCTGGGGCCCGGCGGCGGCCAGCGCGCTGGTAGCGCGCGACGGCCACACCTGGGCCGAAGAACAGTGAAACCAGAGCGGCGCGCCATGCTGGGCGGGCTGGCGGGTTGTCTGGCGACTTGGCACAGCGGGCCTGCGGGCGCGGCTGCTTTTCCGTCCCCTGCCACGTCCGCTTCCATCACCCACACCGTGGCCCCGGGCCAGAGTCTGGCCGATGCGCTGCGCAGGGCCGCGGACGGCGACGAAATCTATCTGCTGGCCGGTGAGCACCGCGCCCAGGCGGGCGTCATCACCCAGAAGCGCCTGACGCTGCGCGGTATAGGCGGCCGGCCGGTGTTGAGCGCCGACGGCGCGCACGCCGAAGGCAAGGCAACGCTGGTGGTGCGTGAGGGCGACGTGCTCATCGACAACATCGAATTCCGCGGCGCGCGCGTGCCCGACGGCAATGGTGCCGGCATCCGCTTTGAGCGCGGCCGGCTGCACGTCAACCGCTGCGCGTTCTTTGACAACCAGATGGGCCTGCTAACGGCCAATTTCAGTGGCTCTGAGTTGACTGTGAGCGACTGCGAATTCGGCCAGGCGCCGGAACGCGACGCGACGGGGACGTTGCCGCACCTGCTGTACGTGGGCCGCATCGCGCGCCTGACGCTCACCGGCAGTGCCTTCAGCGGCGGCAACGACGGCCACCTGGTGAAGAGCAGGGCGCGCGAAAACCACGTGCGCTACAACCAGCTGGTGGACGGCATCCTCGGCCGGGCTTCTTATGAGCTGGAGTTTCCCAACGGCGGCATCGCCTATGTCGTTGGCAACGTCATCGGGCAGAGCGAGACGACGCGCAACACGACCTTGCTGGCCTTCGGCGCTGAAGGTGACGAGGGGGCAGCCCATGAAGGCCGGGAACACGCGCTGCATGTCGTCAACAACACCTTCTTCAGCCACGGCATGCGGCCGGCGGTCTTTGTGCGCGTGCACGACAGCAAGCTGATGCGGCCCGTGGAACAGCGCCTGGCCAACAACCTGTTCATCGGCCTGGGCGTGGCCGGCGGGCGCTGGTCCGACCTGGCGCGAGGCAACTTCGTCGCCTCGCCCACCGTGCTGCGGGACGCCGACGTCGGTGACTACATGTTGCACCCGATGAGCGCCCTGCGTGGCCGTGGCGTGGCGCCCGGTTCTGCACGCCGCGCAGACCTGCAACCGCGTGCCGCCTTCACGCCACCCGTTGGCACGCGCCGGGTCGCGGCACCAGACCGCTGGTCACCCGGCGCTTACCAGGACTGACCATGCTCGACCGCATCCGCGCGTCCATCCCGGCCCTGCCGCCCGCTGAACAGCGCGTGGCCAAATTGTTGCTGGCCGACCCCCGCAGTTTTGCCACGCTGCCAGTGGTGGAACTGGCCGAACGTTCACATGTCAGCAAACCAACGGTGGTGCGCTTCTGCCGCAGCGTGGGCTATGACGGCCTGGCCGATTTCAAGCGCAAGCTGGCGGGCAGCGTGAATGAAGGCGTGCCTTTTGTCCACCGGTCGGTGGACGACGACGACAAGGCCGGCGACATCGTCATCAAGGTCACCGACAACGCCGTGGCCGCGCTGCTGCGCTACCGCAATGCCGCAGCCAGCCATTCGGTGGACCGCGCCATCCAGGCGCTGGCAGACGCGGGGCGCGCGGGCCAACGCATTGAGTTCTACGGCGTGGGCAATTCCGGCATCGTAGCGCAAGACGCGCAGCACAAGTTCTTCCGCCTCGGTGTGTCGGCCACGGCAGTCAGCGACGGCCACATCCAGGTCATGAGCGCGACGATGCTCAAGCCCGGCGACTGCGCCGTGATCATCAGCAATTCAGGCCGCAGCCGCGACCTGCTGGACGTGGCCGACATCGCGCGCAAGAAGGGCGCTACGGTGGTGGCCATCACCGCCAGCGGGTCGCCATTGGCGCTGGAGTGTGGGCATTCGGCGCACCACATCCTGCTGGCCGCTGACCACCCCGAGGATTCGGACCGCTACAGCCCCATGGTGTCGCGCCTGCTGCACCTGTTGATCATCGACATCCTGACCACCGGCGTGGCGCTGCGGCTGGGTTCGGCACAGTTGCGGCCGATGTTGCAGGCCATCAAGAAGAACCTGCGTGAGCGGCGGTATGCAGACCGCACAACAAGCCGCACGACCGACCGCTCGACGGGCCGCGCAGAGGACCGGTCCGCAGACCTTCAGGCCGAGGCAGGAGGCCGCAGCGACAGCGGCAGCAAGCCGTCCACGCCATAGAGGCTGGCCAGTTCCTGCAGCTTGGGCGGTGTGCCCGTGACTTCAAAGCCACGCCCTGCAGCCTGCGCCAGGCGCTGCGCCTGCAGCAGCAAGGCGACGGTAGAACTGTCGAATGCCGTCAGCGCCGACGCATCCACCCGCAGCACACCGCTGCCCGTGGCCACCGCTTCCGGCAAGGTCGCCGCCAGGGCGGCAGCCTCGTCCAGGGTGGCGGTGGCGGGCAGCTTCATGGCTTGGTTTTTTGGATCCGGGCTCTGCTCGGATTTCAACTCTTGGCAGCCACCTTGTTGCGCTCGACCAGCGCTGCGATCAGGCCGTCCACGCCGCCCTTGGTCAGCTCTTGCGCAAACTGCGAACGGTAGTTCTGCACCAGCCACAGGCCACCGACGTTGACGTCGATGATCTTCCACGCGGGCGCATCAGCCGCCTTGTCCAGGCGGTAGTCGAGCTTGATCGGCTCACCCTTGCCGCGCACCTCGGTCTGCACGACCACTTGGCTGCCACCCGCCACTGGCAGTGTCTTCGTGACCTCCACGGTCTGGTCCTTCAACTGCGACAGTGCGCCTGCATAGACGCGGACCAGCAGCGTCTTGAATTCGGCCTGCAGCTTGGTGCGCTGCTCGGGCGTGGCTTCACGCCACTTGGGGCCCACGGCAGACCGTGTGACGACCTCGAAGTTGACGTGCGGCATGACCTTGGATTCCACCAGCCCGAAGATGCGGCTGATGTCGCCGCCCTGGATGGCCTTGTCGGCCTTGGCGGCGTCGATCACGTCAACGGAGATCTGGCGGACCAGGGCGTCAGCACCCGTGGAAGCGGACGCCTGGGCATGCACCGCACCTGCGGCGCCAAGGGTGACAAACGCCAGAGAGAAGATTTTCAGCAGATTCTTGAACACAAAGATCCTTTCAGGGAAAGCGCCGCGCGCGGTGGCGCAGGCAGTGCACGCTTAACGCGGCAGCGGGCGTGCCGGTTCACCTGGGCGCCGGCTTGGGCGGTGCAAAGGTAGGTGAAGATGCCGCTGAAGACGCGGCTGAAGACGCGGCTGAAGACGCGGCCGAAGACGCGGCCGAAGAGGCAGATGAAGCAGCAGACTTCGCAGCGGGCTGGGCTACAGGGTCGGCCAGTTCGTCGTCAAACTTTTCCATCGGCGGTGCGCCGTCGTAGACCACGTCCAGCCGCCGTGCCAGGTAGGCTTGGCGCAGGAAGGTGTACTTGTCCAGGGCCACATCGTTCAGCAACTGGGTAGCGCCAAGCAGACTGGCGCGCAGGTTGACGACTTCGATCGCCGCGATGCTGTAGGTGGCGGTGTCAGTGGTGCCCAGTGCCGACGGCGAGGCCCTGCGGTCCAGCAGCAGCGCCGTGCCATCGCGCACGGTGGACGGGCCCAGCAGCGGCAGCACCAGATAGGGCCCGGGGCCGACGCCCCAGCGGCCCAGCGTCTGCCCGAAGTCTTCAGACCGGCGCACCAGGCCAAATTCGGTGGCGGGGTCGAGCAGCCCGCCCAGGCCGAAGACGGTGTTGGTGAGCACCCGCATGCCCATGTCCAGGCCAGTGTGTATCTTGCCCTGCAACAGATGGTTGGCAGCCGACCAGACGTCGCCGATGTTTCCAAGCACATTGCTCACGCCCTTGCGCACGAGCTCGGGCACGACCTTGACGTAGGCCGTGGCGACGGGCTTGAACACCGCCTCATCCACCGTTTCATTGAAGTTGAAGACCTTGCGGTTGAAGTTTTCCCACGGGTCTTGCTTGGGCGGCGGCGCGGCGCCGGGCACTGTGGCGCAGCCGGTGGCCAGGGCTACGATGGCGGTGGCCACCAGGAAGCGCAGCGCCATCATTTGGCAGCCCCTGATGCAGGGGCGCCGGGTTTGCTTGATGTGCCTGACGTGCCTGACATGCCTGACATGCCTGATGGGCCTGCTGCAGCGGCGCTGTCGGCCTTGCCGGCGATGAACTGCCCGATCAGGTTTTCCAGCACCACGGCAGACTGCGTTTGTGCAACTGCGTCACCGGCCACCAGGTCTTTGTCGTCGCCACCGGGCTCCAGCCCCACGTACTGGTCGCCCAGCAGGCCGGCGGTCAGGATCTTGGCCGATGTGTCCCTGGGGAATTTGTAGCCCTTGTCGATGTCCAGCGTGACAACGCCCTGGTAGGTCTTGGGGTCGAGTTGGATTGACTTTACGCGGCCCACCGTGACGCCCGCCGTGCGCACGGGCGCCCGCGCCTTCAGGCCGCCGATGTTGTCGAAGTTGGCCGTCAGCGTGTAGGCATCGCTGCCGCCCAGACTGCCGAGGTTGGCGGCCTTGAGTGCCAGAAACACAAGGCCCAGCACGCCAAGCAACACGAAGCCGCCGACCATTGTTTCAATGCTTTTTCTGCCCATCAAATCAGTCTCCCTTCGAGCACCGAGACTACGGTGTCGAGAACATCAGCGCGGTGAGCACGAAGTCCATGCCCAGCACCCACAAAGAAGAGATCACCACCGTGCGGGTGGTGGCATAGGCCACGCCTTCTGGCGTGGCTTCCGTCTCGAAGCCCTGGTACAACGCGATGACCGTGCAGGCAATGCCGAACATTGTTGCCTTCACGAGGCCGTTGCCGACATCACGAAACACATCCACCCGCGTTTGCATGATCGACCAGAAGTTGCCGGAATCGACACCAATCAACAGCACCGCCACGACATAGGCGCCCCGGATGCCGACGGCCGAAAAAAGAATCGCCAGGATCGGCATCGAGACGATGCCACCGATGAAGCGCGGTGCCAGCACGCGCGCTTTGGGGTCGATGGCCATCAGTTCCATGGCTGCAATCTGCTCGCCCGCTTTCATGAGGCCGATCTCGGCCGTCAGCGACGTGCCCGCGCGACCCGCGAACAAGAGCCCCGTCACCACCGGCCCTAGTTCACGCACGAGAGACAGGTTGACGATCAGCCCCAGGCTCTCGGCGGCACCGTAGGTCACCAGTGCGTAGTACATCTGCAGCGCCAGCACAAAGCCAACCGCCAGGCCCGAGGCCATGATGATGATGAGTGAACGGTTGCCGATGGCATAGACCTGCGCCACCACCAGCCGGGGCCGGCGCAGTGAGGCGGGCACGGCGCGCAACAGTTCCAAAAAGAAATAGGCGGCGTGGCCCCAGCCGCGAAACTGGTCCAGCGCCACACGCCCCACACTTTGCAAGATGCCGTGCAACATCGCCGTCATGCCGCCAACCCGAAGTCGGTGGCCAGCTCCGGCGCAGGGTAGTGGAACTTGACCGGGCCGTCGGGCTCGCCGCGCACGAACTGGCGCGTTTCGGGGTCTGTGCTGGCCATCAGTTCAGCCGGCGTGCCCTGGGCCACGATGCGGCCCTGGTTGGCCAGCAGCACGACATGGTCGCTGATGGCCATGCATTCCGGCACGTCGTGGCTGACCACCAGCGACGTGGCGCCGGTGACGTCGTTCAGCGTACGGATGAGCTTGGCGGCCACGCCCATGCTGATGAGGTCCAGCCCCGCAAAGGGCTCGTCGTACATGATGAGCTCAGGGTCGAGTGCGATGGCGCGCGCCAGTGCAATGCGCCGCGCCATGCCACCCGACACCTCCGAGATGCGCAGGTCCGCCGCGCCGCGCAGGCCGACGGCGTTGAGCTTCATCAGCACCAGGTCGCGGATCATCGCTTCAGGCAGGGTGGTGTGTTCGCGCATCGGGAAGGCGACGTTTTCGAACACCGTCAAGTCGGTGAAGAGCGCGCCAAACTGAAACAGCATGCCCAGTCGGCGGCGCAGGCGGTAGAGCTGGTCGCGGTTGCGGGTGTTGAGCACTTCGCCGTCGATCAGCACGCGGCCCTTGTCGGTGGCGTGCACGCCACCGATCAAGCGCATCAACGTCGTCTTGCCGCAACCCGAGCCGCCGAGGATGGCGGTGACCTTGCCACGCTGGAACTTGAGCGACACGTCGGAAAGAATGGTGCGACTCGCGTCATAGCCAAAGGTGACGTGGTCGATCTCGATGAAGGTGTCGGTGGTCAAGCGTGTGCAGGGACGAGCTCGGTGCGAGCCTTGGAGCCCTCAACCAAAGTGGCCCGAATTCTCGCATGCAGGGCAAACCCGCAGGGTGGGCACCTGTAAAGCCTTGTGAAGCTCGGTCGTGCGGTAGAACATGCGGCGGGTCGTGCGGTGAATGGGGTGTACGCGCGGCCATGCGCGGAAGACAGAAATCAGCGCGGCAAGGTGCTGATGCCCATCAAGAACTCATCCACCGCACGCGCCGCCTGCCGCCCTTCACGGATGGCCCACACCACCAGGCTCTGGCCGCGCCGCATGTCGCCAGCAGCGAAGACCTTGCTCACGTTCGTCTTGTACGCGGCGTTGGTCTCGGTGGGCGCCTTTGCGTTGCCGCGGTTGTCCTTGTCGATGCCGAAGGCGTCCAGCACCGACGCCACCGGTGCCACGAAGCCCATCGCCAGCAGCACCAGGTCGGCCTTGTATTCCTGCTCGGAGCCTGGCACTTCCACCATCTTGCCGCCCTGCCACTGCACGCGCACGGTCTTCAGGGCGGTGACTTTGCCGCCTTTTTTGCCATCGCTGCCGACCAATTCCTTGGTGGCGATTGCGAACTCGCGTTCGCAGCCTTCCTGGTGACTGGAACTGGTGCGCAGCTTGGTCGGCCAGTAGGGCCAGGTGAGCGGCCTGTTTTCTTCTTCGGGCGGCATCGGCATGAGTTCGAATTGTGTGATGCTGGCCGCACCATGGCGGTTGCTGGTGCCCACGCAGTCGCTGCCGGTGTCGCCGCCGCCGATGACGATGACGTGTTTGCCAGTGGCCTTGATCTGGCCCTTGACCTTGTCGCCAGCCACCACCTTGTTCTGCTGCGGCAGGAATTCCATTGCGTAATGCACGCCGTCGAGTTCACGCCCGGGCACCGGCAGGTCGCGGCTGATCTCGGCGCCGCCGGTCAGCAAAACAGCGTCGAAGTCGGCCTTGAGCTGATCGGGCGTGATGGTCTCGGTGGCGTCGTTCGTCACCTTGGTGTCCGCAGGCAGTGCGCCCACCAGCACGCCGGTGCGGAAGACCACCCCTTCGGCCTGCATCTGCGCAATGCGGCGGTCGATATGGCTCTTTTCCATCTTGAAGTCGGGAATGCCATAGCGCAGCAGGCCACCGATGCGGCTGTTCTTTTCGAACACGGTCACGTCGTGGCCCACGCGCGCGAGCTGCTGCGCGGCGGCCAGGCCGGCGGGGCCGCTGCCGACGACGGCAATCTTCTTGCCGGTCTTCACGGCAGACGGCTCGGGCTTGACCCAGCCTTCGGCCCAGGCGCGGTCGATGATGGCGTGTTCGATGCTCTTGATGCCGACCGGGTCGTCGTTGACATTGAGCGTGCACGCGGCTTCACAAGGGGCCGGGCAGACGCGGCCAGTGAATTCAGGGAAGTTGTTGGTCTGGTGCAGGACCGTGATGGCGCTCTGCCAGTCGCCCTGGTACACGAGGTCGTTGAAGTCGGGAATGATGTTGTTGACCGGGCAGCCGTTGTTGCAGAACGGCGTGCCGCAGTCCATGCA